>CALMMY010000219.1 GCA_937868695.1 uncultured Comamonadaceae bacterium | reverse complement strand
TTCAGGGTTTCGCCGTTGAACGTGGTGCTGGCCCCCGGAAAGGGGTCGAAGGCCCGCACCCGGCGGGCCAGTGTGGCGGCGGGCAGGCTCCAGTCGAGGGCGGCCTCGGCCTTTTCGATCTTGTGGGCGTAGGTGATGCCTTCGGCGGGCTGGGGAATCGGGTGCAGGCCACCGCAGGCCGCCAGTTCCAGCGTTTCAACCATCAGGCGGCCACCCAGGCTGGCCAGGCGGTCATGCAGGCTGGCGGTGGTGTCGGTGGCGGCGATAGGCAGGGACTCGCGCACCAGCATGTCGCCGGTGTCCAGCCCGGCATCCATCTGCATGATGGTGATGCCGGTGGTGGCATCGCCCGCTTCGATGGCGCGGTGGATGGGGGCAGCCCCGCGCCAGCGCGGCAGCAGCGAGGCGTGGATGTTCATGCAACCCAGGCGCGGCAGATCCAGCACCCATTGCGGCAGGATGAGCCCGTAGGCGGCCACCACCATCACATCGGGGCGGGCAGCCAGCAGAGCCTGGCGGGCTGCTTCGGCATCTTCCGGGTATTTGCCATCCAGGCGCAGGCTGCGTGGCTGGGCCACGGGGATGTGGTGCGCCAGGGCGCATTGCTTCACGGGCGAGGCTTGCAGCTTCATGCCGCGCCCGGCGGGCCGGTCGGGTTGCGACAGCACCAGCACCACATCAAAGCCCGCTGCGTGCAGCTGTTGCAGTGCCACGCTGGCAAATTCGGGCGTGCCGGCAAACACCACCCGCATGCGTGCGGACGCGGCCATCAGCGGCGGCCCCCGGACTCGGCCTGGTGGCGCTCTTCTTCTTTCTGTTCTTTCACCAGCTTGGTCTTGATGCGGTTGCGCTTGAGTGGAGACAGGTATTCCACAAACACCTTGCCCATCAGGTGATCCAGCTCGTGCTGGATGCACACCGCCAGCAGGCCATCGGCCTGGATGGTTTGTGGTTGCCCGTGGCGGTCAAGGGATTCGACGGTCACGGCCACGGCGCGCTCCACACCGTCATAAATGCCCGGCACCGACAGGCAGCCTTCCTCGCCTTTTTGCCGTTCTGGGCTGGCCCAGGTGATGCGGGGGTTGATCAGCACCAGGGGCTGGTCGCGCTCTTCGCTCACATCAATCACCACCAGGCGCTCATGCACATTGATCTGTGTGGCCGCCAGCCCAATGCCTTTGGCATCGTACATGGTGGCCAGCATGTCATCGATCAGGGTTTGCAATTCGGGTGTGAACACGGTCACGGGCTGGGCCACTTTGTGCAGGCGGGGGTCGGGAAAACGCAAGATGGTGAGAATGGGCATGGAAAGTGGCGGTGCGGTCTGGATAATGGCTGTATTTTCGTCACTTTTGTTATCGCCCATCTTGCCCCCACAGGCTGACCACCATGAACCACACTCCCATTGCATCCGTTGTCATGTCCGACTTGGCCGTCTGTGGGCCAGTGAAGTCGGCGGTGGCCGGTCTGTTGCTGACTGCCGCATCGGCTCTGGCATTGGCCCAGGGCTTGCCCGTTACGCCCGCGCAACGCGCCACGGCCACACAGGTTGCCCAGGCAGGTGTGCCCTTGAGTGAATTGGCTCCCGGTGCCCCCGACAGTCACACGGTCAAGCAGGGTGATACCTTGTGGGGCATTTCCGGGCTGTTTTTGCGCTCCCCCTGGCGCTGGCCCGAGCTGTGGGGCATGAACATGGAGGAGGTGCGCAATCCGCACCGCATCTACCCCGGTCAGGTGCTCAAGCTCGATACCTCCAGTGGCCGGGCCATGCTGCGCCTTCAGGCCCAGGCCGGACAGGCTGAGAGTGATTTTCCGGTGGTGCGGGTATCGCCCCGCACGCGCTATGAGTCGGTGGCCGAGGCCGCGATTGCACCCGTTTCCATGCAGGCCATTGGCCCCTTTTTGGCCGAAATGCTGGTCGTGGATGAGACCACGCTGTCCCGGGCTCCGCGCATTGTGGCCACCGAGTCGGGGCGCGTCATGCTGAGTCAGGGGGACCGTGCCTATGCCCGCTCACTGCCCGGTGCGGGAGGCGAGGGCGGGTTGTCTGCCGAGCGTGGTCAACCCCGGCAGTTCCGGGTGTTTCGCAACGCCACCCCGCTGAAAGACCCGACCACGGCTGAAGTTCTGGGTTATGAGGCCCAGTATGTGGGCAAGGCCAGACTGGTGCGTGGCGAATCGGTGCAAGAGTCGGTGAATGCGGATCGCGAACGCCAGATGCAGGTGGTGCCCGCCACCATCGACATCGTTTCGACCAAGGAAGAGTTGCGCGTGGGCGACCGGCTGGTGGCCGAACCGTCCAGCGACCTGCCCGCGTTCGTACCCCGTGCGCCCGAAGAAGCCCAGGCTGGCCAGATCGTGTCGGTGTTTGGCAGTGCCGTGCATTTTGCTGCCCAGCGCAGTGTGGTGGTGCTCAACCGGGGCCGTGAGCATGGGCTGGAGGCCGGGCATGTGCTGTCCATTCTCAAGGACGGTCGTGTCTTGGTGGATGGCACCGATGCCGGGCGCACCACCATCCGCCTGCCCTCCGAGCGCAACGGGCTGATGATGGTGTTTCGCACCTTTGACCGTTTGTCCTATGCCCTGGTGCTGGACATCACCGAGGGCGTGAAGGTGGGCGACCGCTTCGGCAACCCTTGAGCACGGCGGCATGAGCAGCCCGATTCCCGATGATCTGGATGCCTGGCTGCGCCTGAGCCTGACCCCTGGCGTGGGTGACACCACGGCCCGGCGGTTGCTCGCCGCTTTTGGCTTGCCCGACCAGGTGTTTGCCCAGTCGCAGTCCGCGTTGCGCCAGGTGGTGACTCCCGCTCAAAGCCTGGCATTGCTGACCCCGCCAGCCAGCTGGTCTGCCCAATGCCACCTGACCCGTGCCTGGCTGGCCGAGGCCGAGGGCCGCAGCATCGTCACGTTGGCCGATGCAGCCTATCCGCGCGTGTTGCTCGAAATGAGCGATCCACCGTTGCTGTTGTACCTGCAAGGCCGCACGGATTTGCTGGCCCATCCGCAATGCCTGGCGGTGGTGGGCAGCCGCAACCCCACCCCCCAGGGCGAACTGACGGCCCACGACATGAGCCGGGCACTGGCTGCGGCGGGTGTCTGCATTGTGTCGGGCATGGCGCTGGGGGTGGATGGGGCCGCGCACAGCGGCGCTCTGGATGCCGCAGGGGCCACGATTGCGGTGGTGGGGACGGGGCTGGATAGGGTGTACCCGCGCCGCCACCTGGCGTTGGCGCACCGCATTGCCCAGACGGGTTTGCTGGTCAGCGAGTTTGCGCTGGGCAGCTCTCCCGCTCCGGCCAATTTCCCCAAGCGCAACCGCATCATTGCCGGTCTGTCGCAAGGCACGCTGGTGGTGGAGGCCGCACTGGCCTCCGGTTCGCTGATCACAGCCCGGCTGGCCGCCGAGATGGGGCGCGAGGTGTTTGCCATTCCCGGCTCCATCCACGCTCCCCAGGCCAAAGGTTGCCACGCCCTCATCCGCCAGGGGGCCAAGCTGGTGGAAACCGCCCAGGATGTGCTGGAAGACATGCGGATGCTGGCATCCGCCGCTCCGGTTCAATCCCGGCAGGCGGTGCCCGCCGAGCCACCGGCCCTCGGCGCTTCAGATGCATCAGCCCCTCTGACTGACCAGGACGGGGAGGCCGTACACGCCGGTGTCTGCGGGCCACAGGCCAGTTTGCTGGCGCAAATGGGATACCACCCACTGAGCCTGGATGCCCTGCAAGCCCGCACAGGCCATGCCGCCGCCGATTTGCAGGCTTGGCTGATGGAGCTGGAGCTGGACGGCCACATCGCCCGTGTGCCCGGCGGACTGTTCCAGCGGCTGGTTCGTGCCTGAGGCGGCGCAGCGTCCCGATCAGCTCAGCAAGCGCTCTGGGTTGGCATCGAGTTTTTCGAGGGCGGCACGGGTGGCCCGAACGGTCAAAGACTCGCCTTCGGCGGGAACCAGCAGGCCCGCTTGCAAGTACGCCGCAATGCGGGAGGTTTGCATCAGGTAGTAGTGCTGCTGTACCGTGATGAACAGACACAACTGACCGCCGTCGCTGCGCCAGGCCAGTTGCACCTGGGCCGGGCGGTTGTTGTGATCCAGCCTGAACCAGCTTCCCAGCTGAAGCTCGTTGGCCCAGGCCCGCATGGCATCGCTGGCTGTTGCCCCACCGTGGGTGATGACGACGATGTTGGATGCGTCCATGCCCGTGATCATTTCGATGCTTTCCTGGTCCAGGTCGAGGTCGCCCGTGTCGCCTTGCGGCAGGAAATCTTCCAGGCAGGCCAGGTTTTTGGTCATCGCGGCCAGCTGGGCTGCCGGGATTGTTTCGGTGCGCGACATGAAGGCCTGGGCCAGGATGGTGCTGATGATCTTGATTTCGCTGTCTTGTCGGGGCGTGTCCATTCCCAGCAAAGCCATGCCTTTGCGCAGCCTGACCAGCAGATCGGGGAGCTGGGCAATCACCTGGGCCCGCTCGGCCCGGGTGGGTTTGGCGCTGGCCGCCCAGAGCAAGTCACTGGCAGCCTGCTTGAAGCTGTCCATCATTTCGTGCTTGTGGCCGTACTTGACGGTGCCCACGGCCAGCACTTCGGCCCATACCTTGAACATGAAGTCGCGGATGCCGTCGCGCACAGGCATGTCGTTGAGCAATTTGCGCAGCTCAATGGTGTATTGAACCGCCAGTGTTTCTTTTTGCTCCACTTGCTGAACCAGCTCGACCAGGCGACTGGTTTGGTCGTCCTCTTGCAAATGGCGCGCCAGGAAGGCCTGGAATTCATCCAGAGCCAATTGAAACACTTTGCGGCCGGACTCTGGGTATTGCTCAATCACCTGCACAACGCGGCCAATTTCTGTTTCCAGGGCTTGGCCGCTGACATCGGTCAAGTCGGCTCCGAATCCCAGGGCGCAGGAGCCCATGCGGTCGATCAGCTTGCGGGCAGGGTGTTGCAGCGAACCGAAAAAGTCCGGCTCCGCCAGTGCGATGCGCAACACCGGGATTTGCAGCCGTGCAAACCATACGCGCAGCGAGGGCTGAAGGCGTTCTTCGCTCAGGATGCTCTGGAACATCAGGGCCACGATTTCAATCGTGGCTTTCTCGCCAGGTGTGCTGGCTGCTTGTTTGAGGGCTGCGCTCTGCTGGCGCAGCTGGGTGGCAACCTGTTCCACACCTTGCACGGTCATCCCTGCAAGCTGGCTGCCTTCAATTTGGATGGTGGGCGCGTACAGCGGCTGTTGCCGGGTTTGCAGCATGATCTGCAAACGGGGCGAAGGGGGGGGCATAACCGGCAACTGTTCTGCACCAGGCACGCGGGTGCCACCAGGTGTGCTGCCGGTCACGACTCCCTGAACAGAATGGTCAGAGGTGGTCTGTGCTGTGGATGTGGGCACGCCGGGTGCGGCCTGGTGGGTGGACGGGACTGCAACGTCACCCAGCAGGCGCAAGATGCGGCCCACCACCTCCTGGGTTTGTGCCCTGGCCCGCCCCCACCACTCGGCCCCCGGAGGAATGGACTCCCCGGTTCCGGGGGGCTGCGTTTGGGCATAGACCTGGCCTTGCATCGAGGGCGTACCGCGCACGCCGCCCTGAACGCTTTGGGGCAGGGCGGCACCCCGTGTGGAGCCGCTCTCCATAGCCGTACTGCTGACCCCACCGCCAGATACATTGCTTGCTGAAGGGGCTTTGCGCACATTGGGTGGAGTGACCCTGGTCATCACCCCTTTGGATGCCAGCCACTGGTTGGTGTCGCGGTAGGCTGCTGCCATGTGTTTGCCGGCACTGGCGTGCAGTGTGGTGCTGAGCTGTTTCCACTGATCCTGGCTCAGCCCCGATTCCATCCAGGCTTCTACCAGGGAACGGGCCAGGGTTTCGGGGCGCACCAGATCCGTGGCCGCCAGTTCAGCCCTGCCATCGGCATGCAAGAGCCGCGATTTCAGGTCAATCCACTCCTGTCCCGCACTGTCCTGGATGCTCAGGGCCAGACGCGAGGCCAGCAGCTGGTTCTCCATCATGTCAGTGGACATCAGCTCCAACCCACTGGGCAACGAAGCGTGGGCAGTTGCGGGAGGGTGGATGGACTGCTGGTGAAACTTCTTCAGTGAAGCCTGTACGCCATGTATCCAGGTGCGTTCGGACTGGTTGAGCAAGGCCAAGGCATCACAGGCATTCTGGTGGTCGCGGGCTGAGCGGGCCTGATCCACCTGGGCGGTGAGCTGCACACGCAGCTCCTGCACGAGCTGGGGCAGCAACGCGATGACCTGCGAGCCGAAACGCTGGCGGGCCTGGCGGGCCTGGATGGTCAGAAGCTCGGATGGTGGTGGCACGGTGCGGTCACCTGTGGTCAATGCACTGTGAATGCGTGCTGGTGCTGTAACCGGCTGACGGCAGCGTCAGACAGCTGCGCCGTGGTTGGGGTCGTCAGGATTGGATTCTTTTTTGTCACGGATCAGGTCTTCGCGTTTGATGCCCAGCCACATGGCAATGGCTGCGGCCACAAAAATGGAGGAGTAAATGCCAAACAGGATACCAATGGTCAGCGCCAGTGCAAAGTAAAACAGCGTGGGTCCCCCGAACAGCAGCATGGACAGCACCATGATCTGGGTGGAGCCGTGGGTGATGATGGTGCGGCTGATGGTGGAGGTGATGGCGTGGTCAATCACTTGCACGGGGGTCAGTTTGCGCTGCTTGCGGAAGGTTTCGCGGATGCGGTCAAACACCACCACCGACTCGTTGACCGAATAGCCCAGCACAGCCAGCACAGCCGCCAGAACGGGCAGCGAGAACTCCCACTGGAAAAAGGCGAAAAAGCCCAGAATGATGATCACATCGTGCAGGTTGGCGATGATGGCCGAGACGGCATATTTCCATTCAAACCGGAAAGCCAGGTAAATCATGATGCCCACGATCACCAGCGACAAAGCGATCAGCCCGTCGGCGGCCAGCTCCTTGCCAACCTGGGGTCCAACGAACTCGGTACGGCGCAACTCCACACTGGCGTTGTCGGCCTTGAGCGCGGCCAGCACGGCTTCGCTTTGCTGGCCGGAGGTCTGTCCCGCCATGGGGGGCAGGCGCAGCATCACATCGCGTGCGGTGCCGAAATTTTGCACCTGTGTGTCTGTGTAGCCCAGCTTGGCAATCACTTCGCGCACCCGGTTGACATCGGCGGGTTGAGAGTAGGCCACTTCAATCACGGTGCCGCCCGTGAACTCGACCGACAGATGCAATCCCTTGTGAAACAGGAAGAACACGGCGGCGAGGAATGTGATGAATGAAAACGCGTTGAGCACCAACGCGTGTTTCATGAAGGCAATGTCCTTGCGGATCTTGAACAGTTCCATGCTGAATACCTGGTGTGTGGGTGTGGTCGGGCCGTCAGTGGGCGTTCACCGCAGGCGTGGTGGCAGCTTCAGGCTTCCAGACCGTGCCGATGGAGACGCTCTTGAGCTTTTTCTGCCGCCCGTACCAGAGGTTGACCAGTCCGCGCGAAAAGAACACGGCAGAGAACATGGAGGTCATGATGCCAATGCAATGCACCACCGCAAACCCGCGCACCGGGCCGGAGCCGAACAGCAGCAGTGCAACGCCCGCAATCAGGGTGGTGATGTTGGAGTCGAGGATGGTGCCCCAGGCCCGGTCGTAACCGGCGTGGATGGCCGCCTGCGCCGAGGCCCCGTTGCGCAGTTCTTCGCGCACGCGCTCGTTGATCAGCACGTTGGCATCGATGGCCATGCCCAGCGCCAGTGCCATGGCGGCCATGCCGGGCAGCGTCAAGGTTGCTTGCAGCATGGACAGCACCGCTACCAGCAGCACCAGATTGAAGCCCAGCGCAATGCTGGAGAACACGCCGAACATCATGTAATAAATGCACATGAAGGCGACGATGACCAGAAAGCCCCAAATGACGCTGTTGAAGCCTTTTGCAATGTTTTCCGCGCCCAGGCTGGGGCCGATGGTGCGTTCTTCGATGATGTCCATCGGTGCGGCCAGGGAGCCTGCGCGCAGCAACAGCGCGGTGTCCGAGGCTTCTGCCGTGGTCATACGACCGGAAATCTGCACCCGGCCACCGCCGATTTCACTGCGGATGACGGGTGCCGTGACCACTTCGCCCTTGCCCTTTTCAAACAGCAGGATGGCCATGCGCTTGCCGATGTTGTCACGGGTGATGTCCCGGAAGATGCGCGAGCCTTTGGCATCCAGCGTCAGGTGTACGGCAGCTTCCTGGGTCTGGCTGTCAAACCCGGCCTGTGCATCGGTCAGGTTTTCGCCGGTCAGCACCACCTGGCGTTTGGTGATCACGGGCTGTCCGTTGCGGTCCAGGTGGCGCTCCGAGCCAAAGGGCACAGGGCCGCTGCCCACTTCGGCAGCACGGCCTTCGGAGCTTTCGTCCACCATGCGCAGCTCCAGCGTGGCGGTGCGGCCCAGGATGTCCTTGGCCTTGGCGGTGTCCTGCACACCGGGCAACTGCACCACGATGCGATCCAGGCCCTGCTGCTGGATCACCGGCTCGGCCACGCCCAGCTCGTTGATGCGGTTGTGCAGCGTGGTGATGTTCTGTTTCAGCGCCTGTTCCTGGGTTTTTCTGGCGGCTTCGGGCTTGATGGTCAGCAACAGTTTGCTGTCGCTGCCATCGGCGCTGGCGGTGGCCAGCAGGTCAGGAAACTGATCTTGCAGCAGGTTCTGGGCCGCTTGCAGGGTGGCCGCGTCCCGCACCCGGATTTCGATGGACTGTCCGTTGCGGGTGATGCCGCCGTGGCGGATGTTTTTGTCACGCAGGGCCATGCGCAGGTCGCTGGCGTACACGTCGGCCTTCTTGGTCAGCGCCCCGGCCATGTCCACTTGCAACAGGAAGTGAACACCACCGCGCAAATCCAGCCCCAGGTACATGGGGTTGGCATGCAGGGCTTGCAGCCAGGCCGGAGTGCGGGGCAGCAGGTTGAGCGCCACCACATAGTTGGGCTCGGCAGGGTTGGGGTTGAAGGCTTTTTCCAGCACGTCGCGGGCCTTGAGCTGGGCCGTGGTGTCGTCGAACCTGGCTTTGATGGAGTGGCCTTCCATCTGGATCATGCCGGCTTGCAGGCCCTCTGCCTGGAGCAGGCTTTCCACTTTGGAGAGCGAGGCGTTGTCCAGCTTCACAGTGGCTTTGCCGGGTGACACCTGCACAGCCGGAGCTTCACCATACAGGTTGGGCAGGCTGTAGATGGTTCCAAGCAGCAGCATGATCACGATGATCACGTACTTCCAGATGGGGTAGCGGTTCATGGGCGGGCACCAATGTCAAAAACAGGCAAGGCGGTTGCAAAGCCAGCCGCAGCAGGTGGGGGCCTGTTGCCGGTTTTGCAGCCGCCCGCTAGGGGGTGTGAGCCTGTTCGGCCCACAAGAAATCACTTGATCGTGCCTTTGGGCAGAACCTGGATCACGGCAGCGCGTTGAATCTGCACTTCCACCCCGTTGGCCACTTCCACGCTGAGGTAGGTTTCACCCAGCTTGGCAATTTTGCCCAGCATGCCGCCGCCCATGATCACTTCATCGCCTTTGGCCAGGGCTTCGACCATGGCCTTGTGCTCTTTGGCCTTTTTCATTTGCGGGCGGATCATCACGAAATACAGCACCACAAACATCAGCACCAGGGGCAGCATGCCCATCAGTTGGCTTTGGGTGTCGGCTGCACCGGCAGCCTGTGCGTAAGCGGAAGAAATGAACACGGTAACTCCAGGTGGACTTCAGCGCGGGAAACGCTGACAGATCAATGTAAGGCGCTGCATTGTAGTGGTGCCCATGCCCCAGCGGGTGGGGCATGCCCGGCCCATCCGCTGAGTTGACCGACCAGGGCGACAGCCGGTTTCAACCGGCCAAAGGCCCTGATTTGGGTGGGCAGGTGCTGACGTTACACGTTGTTCCACTGGCCCAGCAAGGCTTGCCAGCGTGAGCGGGCCGCCTGCACGTTGCGGGCCTTCACATGGCCAAAACCCTTGATGGCCTCGGGCAGGCGTGCCAGTTCCAGAGCCAGGGTGTGGTTGCCGCTGTTGAGCTGGCCCAGCACCAGCTCCATGGTCTGGCGGTAGTCGGCGATGAGCTGGCGCTCCATGCGGCGCTCCTCGGTGCGGCCAAACACATCCAGTGCGGTGCCGCGCAGTGTCTTGAGCGGAGCCAGCAGCCTGAACGCGGTCAGCATCGCGGGGCCGTACTTCTGCTTTACCAGTTCGCCCTTGTCGTTCTTTTTGGCCAGCAGGGGAGCGGCCAGGTGGAAGTTGACTTTGACTTCACCCTCGAACATGTCGGCCAGCTTCTGCCTGAAGGCCGGGTCGGTGTGCAGGCGGGCCACCTCATATTCATCCTTGTAGGCCATGAGCTTGAACAGGTTGCGGGCCACGGCATCGCTCAGGCTGGTCTGGCCCAGCGGCGCTTCGGCGGCCTGCACCCTGGCCACGAAGGCGCGGTAGCTGTCGGCATAGGCTGCGTTCTGGTAGGCCGTCAGGAAGGTGGCGCGGCGCTCCACCACCTGATCCAGCGGTTCACGCTGGTGGGCGGGCTTGTGGAATGTGATGGTCTGTGCCGGAGTCAGCAGCCGCTGCACCGAAGGCCAGTCGTGCGCAGCCTGGCGGCCCCAGGCGAAGGCGGTCTTGTTGGCTTCGACGGCCACACCGTTGAGTTCGATGGCCCGCATCAGCGAGGCGTGGGCCAGCGGAATCCAGCCCTTCTGCCATGCGTAGCCCAGGATCATGGGGTTGACGTAGAGCGTGTCGCCCATCAGCGTGCTGGCCATCGCGTCGGCATTGAACACCCCCAGATCCTGCGGCGACACCGATTGCGGGATGCTGGCCACGCAGGCTTCTGACGGGTTCTGCCAGTTGCCGTTTTTCACAAAGGCGGCGGTGGGCGTGCTGCTGCTGTTGAGGGCCACGCGGGTGCGCCCAGGCTGCATGCGCAGCAGGCTGTCCTTGCCGGCGGCCACCAGCGGATCGCAGCCCAGAATCAGGTCGGCTGCGGCCATGCCTACGCGGGTGGTGCAGATGCTGGCCTGGTCGGGGCCGATGATGACGTGGCTCCAGGTGGCCCCGCCCTTTTGCGCCAGCCCGGCGGCATCCTGGGTGACGATGCCTTTGCCCTCCATGTGCGCCGCCATGCCCAGCAGCTGTCCGATGGTGATGACCCCGGTGCCGCCCACCCCGGCCACCACCATGCCGCAGACCTGCGTCAGCGGTGCCAGTACCGGGTGGGGAATGTCGCTCAGGGGCACGGGTGCGGTGGAGCCCTTGCCTTTTTTCTTCAGCTGCCCGCCGTCCACCGTCACGAAGCTGGGGCAGAAGCCCTTGACGCAGCTCACATCCTTGTTGCAGCTGCTCTGGTTGATGGTGCGCTTGCGGCCGAACTCGGTTTCAAGGGGCTCGATGGACAGGCAGTTGCTCTGCACCCCGCAGTCGCCGCAGCCTTCGCACACCAACTCGTTGATGACCACGGTGGTGGTGGGGGCCGTCAGCGTGCCGCGCTTGCGGCGGCGGCGCTTTTCGGTGGCGCAGGTCTGGTCGTAGATGAT
>CALMMY010000218.1 GCA_937868695.1 uncultured Comamonadaceae bacterium | reverse complement strand
GCGCGGTGAACCCTGACGAGTTCTATGTCCACAAGCCCATGCTCAAGGCGGGTAAACGCGCCACCATCCGCCGCAACCTGGGCTCCAAACTCATTGAGATGGTGTTTTCTACGCCGGAAGAAAAGGCAGCCACAGGCAAGCTGGTCAAGACAGTGGACGTGCCCGTGGAGCAGCGCAACCGCTTCAGTCTGACCGATGCCGACGTGGAGCAGCTGGCGCATTACGCGCTGGTGATCGAGCAGCACTATGGCCGCCCGATGGACATTGAATGGGGCAAAGACGGTACCGACGGCCAGCTCTACATCCTGCAAGCACGGCCTGAAACCGTAAAGAGCCAGGCCGCAGGCCAGGTGGAGCACCGCTACAAACTCAAGGGCAAGAGTGCCGTGCTGGCGCATGGCCGTGCCATCGGCCAGAAAATCGGCACCGGCCCGGTACGCTTGGTTCACAACATCAGCGAGATGGACAAGGTGCAACCCGGTGACATTTTGGTGACCGACATGACCGACCCCAACTGGGAGCCGGTGATGAAGCGTGCATCGGCCATCGTCACCAACCGGGGCGGGCGTACCTGCCACGCCGCCATCATTGCCCGTGAGCTGGGCATTCCGGCCGTGGTGGGTTGCGGCAACGCCACCGATACCCTGCAAGACGGCATGCTGGTGACGGTGAGCTGTGCCGAGGGGGACACTGGTCACATTTACGACGGCTTGCTGGACACCGAGGTGACCGAGGTGCGCCGTGGTGAGATGCCCGAAGTGGCCGTGAAGATCATGATGAACGTGGGCAATCCCCAGCTGGCATTTGACTTCGCCCAGATTCCCAACGGCGGCGTGGGTCTGGCCCGGCTGGAGTTCATCATCAACAACAACATCGGTGTCCATCCCAAGGCCATTCTGGAGTACCCCAACATCGATGCCGACCTGAAAAAAGCCGTCGAATCCGTGGCCCGTGGCCATGCTTCACCCCGCGCTTTTTATGTGGACAAAGTGGCCGAAGGCGTGGCCACCATTGCCGCTGCGTTCTGGCCCAAGCCGGTCATCGTGCGCTTGAGCGACTTCAAGAGCAACGAGTACCGCAAGCTCATGGGTGGCAGCCGCTACGAGCCCGATGAAGAAAACCCGATGCTGGGTTTCCGTGGCGCAGCCCGCTACATCAGCGAAGACTTCCGCGAGGCTTTTGCGATGGAGTGCGAAGCCATCACCCGCGTGCGCAACGAGATGGGCCTGACCAATGTGCAGGTGATGGTGCCGTTTGTTCGCACCCTGGGACAGGCCAAGCGCGTGACCGAGATGCTGGCTGAGAAGGGCCTGGCCCGTGGCCAGAATGATCTGAAGGTCATCATGATGTGCGAGATTCCCAGCAACGCCATCCTGGCGGCGCAGTATCTGGAATATTTCGATGGTTTCAGCATTGGCTCCAACGACCTGACCCAGCTCACCCTGGGCCTGGATCGCGATTCCGGCCTGGAGTTGCTGGCGCATGACTTTGACGAGCGCGATCCGGCCGTGACAGCCCTCATCCACATGGCCATCCAGGCATGCCGGGCCCAGGGCAAATACATCGGCATCTGTGGCCAAGGCCCCAGCGACCACCCCGACTTTGCCGTCTGGCTGAAGGAGGAGGGCATCACTTCCATCTCGCTCAACCCCGATTCGGTGGTCGATACCTGGAAGCTGCTGGCTGAGTGATGGTGCCTCCCGCGCCGCTGGCTGCCACCGTGATTGATCCGCGTCGGGTGCCCGTGATCGGGCACGATGCCCATTTGCCCAAGGTGGAGGCCGAGTGGCTGCAACCGTCGGCATTGCGCCGCCGGTTCTCCCAGCCTCCGCAGTGGGAGCCTGAGCTCAGGAGTGAGCCAAGATTCACAGATCGGGCCCATGCCGAGGCAGCGGTGCTGATGACCGTGATCCTGCACCCCGAGCCCACCTTGCTGCTGACCCAGCGCACGGCCCACCTGAGCACGCACTCCGGCCAGATTGCCTTGCCTGGTGGCCGGGTGGATGCGGGTGACAGCTCTGCCATCGCTGCCGCGCTGCGGGAGGCGCACGAGGAAGTTGGCTTGCCACTGTCGGAGGTTGAAGTGCTGGGCTGCCTTCCGGTTTATCTGACTGGAACCATGTATTCGGTTACGCCAGTTGTGGGCATGGTGCGGCCAGGGTTGAGGTTGCACCCCAACCCCGATGAGGTGGCCGATGTGTTTGAAGTGCCTTTGGCGTTTCTTTTGAACCCCGCACACCACCGCTGGCACGAGTGGGAGCACGAGGGTATCAAGCGGCGGTGGTTGTCCATGCCTTACCAGGATGGCGCAACCGAGCGGTACATATGGGGGGCAACCGCAGGCATGCTGCGCAACCTGTATGCTTTCTTGTCGGCTTGAAGCCGCACGCGGCCCAGACATTCAACGATGGCCGCTATGATGAAAGCATGAGTTTCTTCTCCGTATTTTTTGCCTTGCTGCTTGAGCAGGCGCACCCGTTGCCACGCAACAACTGGGTGTACACAGGCACCCAGGGTTGGATGGCCTGGATCAGGCGCAGCATGGATGCTGGCCAGCGGCATCATGGGCTGCTGGTCTGGGGAATGGCTGTTGGCGTGCCCGTGCTGCTGGTGGCCGTCATCCACATGTTGCTGCATTCGTTCAGCATCATCCTGACCTTTTTGTGGGCGGTGGGTATTTTGTATGTGACGCTGGGTTTTCGGCAGTTCAGCCACCACTTCACCGTGATTCGAACAGCTTTGGAGCGTGGAGATCAGCCAGCGGCCAGGGCGGCGTTGGCTGAGTGGCAGGGCATTGCTTTGGATGCGGTGCCCGCCTCAGATTTGCCCCGCCAGGCCATTGAGTGTGCTGCACTGGCCGTACACAAGCATGTGCTGGGTGTGCTGGTGTGTTTCATGGTCGGTTGGATGCTGGGGCTCGGTCCGGCTGGGGCCGTGCTGTTCAGACTGGCTTGCTACCTGGCCGAAACCTGTGAGCCTGTGAGTGCCAGCACGGTGGATGTGCTGGATGGCCGCTATTCCAGTGAGAGCGTCTGGCGTGTGACGCAGGATGCGTGGCGTTGGATCAACCATGTGCCAGCACGGGCCACAGCATTGGCTTTTGCTGTGGTCGGTAACTTTGAGGAAGCCGTGGCCAATTGGCGGCAGGAGTCCGAGGCATATCCCGATGCCAATGACGGCATTGTGTTGGCCGCCACGGCTGGCGCGCTCAACCTGAGGTTGCGCACTGCGGCGCAGTCATCGGCGGTTGACTCCAGCAGCGGTTATCAGCCACAGTTGCCCCACTTGGGCAGCTTGGTCGGGCTGGTGTGGCGCAGCGTGGTGTTGTGGATGCTGATCCTGGCTTTGGTTACCCTGGCACGCTCAATTGGTTGAACGCAGTTCAGTTCTGCGTCGTTGCGGCGAGCCGCTACCAGTGCCGGATATTGGACAACTCGTCAAACAGCTCACCGTATATTTTGTAGCGGTTTTCGCTGATGGATTCAGTTGATTGGGCGTTTTTCATGCTTGAAATGACCCCGCAGCCCGGTTCGTGCAGGTGGGTGCAGTTGTAGTATTTGCAGTTGCCCAGGTGTCGGCGCAGGTCGGGCATGAGGTTGGCGAGCTGGGTGGCTTCAATGTGGTGCAAGCCAAACTCCTGAAAGCCGGGTGAATCAATCAGCGCCGTGGTTTTGTCGGCATCCACCCAATACCAGAGTGTGCTGGTGGTGGTGTGCTTGCCGGAGTTGAGTGCTCTGGATATTTCGTTGGTAGAGGCCAGCGCGTGTGGAATCCAGTGGTTGATCAGGGTGCTTTTGCCCACGCCCGACGGCCCCAGCACCAGGGTTGTTTTGCCTGCCAGCCGCTCGTTCAGCCCATTCAATGCCGCTTGTTGTGCGGAGGCCGTGTCTGCGTCGCCGGTTGGTTGTGCTGCACCCAGGCACACGCCCAGTACGGTGTAGCCCATGTTGCGGTAGGGGGCCAACCGTTCCCAGGCGGCCTGAAACAACGTGGTCAGGTCGCTTTTGTTCAGCACAATCAGGGGGGTGATGCCTTGTGCTTCGGCCGCAATCAGTGCGCGGGTGAGCTGGCGCTCAGAGAATTCGGGCTCGGCTGCCAGCAAAATCAGCGACTGATCGATGTTGGCTGCAAACGATTTGGTTCGGATTTCATCCTGGCGGTAAAACAGGTTGCGCCGTGGTTGAACAGATTCAATGGAGCCTTCATCGGTGCTCACACTCCACAGCACCTGATCACCGACCACTGCCTGGCTTTTTTTTCCTCTGGGGTGGCAAATACGGCGCTCGCCATCTGGGCTTTCCACCACCACATGTCTGCCGTGGGTGGCCACCACCAGGCCGGTGTGGGTTTGTTTAGGGGGTGCCATGCGCATGCCCTGGGTTCAGTGCTGCCAGGCGGGCCTGCGCGGGTGGGTGGGAGTAATGAAACCACACAAACCAGGGGTCGGGTGTCAGTGTGGTGGCGTTGTCTTTGTGCAGTTTGAGCAGGGCAGAAGTCAAAGCCTTGGCATCTGACTTGGAAGCGGCGAAGCGATCCGCTTCAAATTCATCGCTGCGCGATTTGGCTGCCCAGAGGGGTGACAGGTAAAAAGTCAGCAAAGGCATCACCAGTGTGAACAGCAGCAACGCCAACGCATCGTTGGGGCCTTGAAGGTTGGGCTGCGTGCCCAGCCCCACATAAAACCAGACTTGCGAAGACAGCCAGCCCAGCAAGGCGAATCCGGCCAGACTCATCAACGACATGGTCACCATGCGTCGGGTGATGTGCTTGTGGTGGAAGTGCCCCAACTCATGTGCCAGCACGGCATCCACTTCTTCAGGGGTGAGTTGGGCCAGCAGAGTGTCGTAAAAAACCACGCGTTTGGATGATCCCAGTCCGGTGAAGTAGGCGTTGGCATGCCCGCTGCGGCGGCTGCCATCCATCACGAACAGGCCCTTGGCCTTGAAGCCGCAGCGTGTCATCAGTGCAGTGACGCGCTGCTTCAGTGATTCATCTGCCAGGGGTTCAAACTTGTTGAACAACGGGGCAATCAGTGTGGGGTAAATCACCATCAACAGCAGGTTGAAGCCCATGAAGCAGGCCCAGGCCCACAACCACCACCAGTTTCCCGCGCTGGCCATCAGGCTCAGTACCAAAGCTGCAATCGGCAAACCCAGGGCGGCTCCCACCAGCCCACCTTTCAGACCATCCAGCAACCAATTGCGCAGGGTGGTGCGGTTGAAGCCGAATCGCGCTTCCAGCCTGAAGGTGCGGTACCAGCCCAGTGGCAAGTCGATCACCGCGCCCACCAAAACGAAGCAGCCAATCAGGGTCAGCTGTTGAAGCAGGCCGCTTTCCATGTGAAGCAGCAGCCACTGGTTGAGGAGGTTCAACCCCCCCATCAATGTCCAGCCAATCACCACGGCGGTGTGCAGCGCCACCTCGGTCAAACCCAGTTGACTTTTGGCGGCGGTGTAGTCGGCCGCTTTCTGGTGGGCAGCCAGATCAACCGTGCCAGCAAATTGGGGCGGCACCTTGGTCCGGTGAAGCATGACGTGGCGCACCTGGCGCTGTGACAGCCAGAGCTGGGTCAACGTGACGGCCAGCAGCAGGCAACAAAAGAAAATGGAGAACAGAAAATCAATTTCAGGCATGTGCCGAGTCTAATCAGCTTCGCAGTCCTGGGTGGATGGCGGTGTATGGGCGAAAATCCCCGGCCATGACAAGCAGCCCCCCGACCATCCCGCCCCCGCACCTGCCACGCAGCGACCTGAATCTGGTCTGGATTGACTGCGAAATGAGTGGCCTGAACCCCGACAAGGAGTTTTTGCTTGAGATTGCGGTCGTCATCACCGGCCCCCAGCTGACACCGCGCATTGAGGGGCCGGTGCTCGTGATCCACCAGCCCGATGCCGTACTCGATGGCATGGACAAATGGAACAAGGGTACACATGGACGCAGTGGCCTGATCGACAAAGTGAAAGCCAGCACACTCACAGCGGAGGAGGCTGAAGCCCAAATTCTTGCTTTTATTGCGCGCTACGTTCCCAAAAAAGCATCGCCACTGTGTGGCAACACGGTGCATCAGGACAGGCGGTTTCTGGTCAATTACATGCCCAAGCTGGAAGCCTATTTGCACTACCGTTGTTTGGATGTGAGCACACTCAAAGAGTTGTCTCGCCGCTGGCGGCCCGAGGTGTACAAGGGTTTCAAGAAAAAGCAGAGGCACACGGCTTTGGCCGATGTGCATGAATCCATTGATGAAATGCTGCATTACCGTGAGCACTTCCTGAATCTGACTCCCTCTGTGGCAGCGGTGCCGGGTTAAGCCCGAACGCTTGCCGTACCATCACGTCATGGCGATCATGAATTTGCAGGATATTTTGTTTTCCCAGGGGTTTGGTACCCGCCGGGTGTGTGCTGGCCTGGTGCAGCAAGGGCTGGTGACGGTGGCTGGTCGGCTGTGCCAGGATACTTTGGCCGAGTTCGAGACTACAGGCCTTCAATTTACCGTTCAGGGCAAGGCCTGGCCATTTCACGAACGGGCTTACCTGATGCTCCACAAGCCAGCAGGGTATGAGTGCTCGCAAAAGCCCGGTATGTACCCCAGCATTTACACCCTGTTGCCTGCGCCGTTGCGCATGAGAGGCGGTGGGGCCGCCGCCGGTGTGCAGGCGGTGGGGCGGCTTGACCAGGACACCACCGGCTTGCTTCTGATGAGTGACGATGGCAAGTTCATTCACCGCATGAGTTCTCCCCGCCATCATGTACCCAAGGTGTACGAGGTGACCACCAAGCACCCGCTGGATGCTGAACAGGTGCGCAAACTGCTGGCAGGCGTGGTGCTGGATGACAGCCCGGTGCCCGTGCGGGCCGCTGCCGCTGTGCAGGTTGACAGCCATGTTTTGCACCTGACGCTGACTGAGGGCAAGTATCACCAGGTCAAGCGCATGTTGGCTGCGGTGGCCAACAGGGTAGAGGGGTTGCACCGCTCTCGCGTGGGGGATCTCACTTTGGGAGAAGACTTGCCCAAAGGCGCGTGGCGCTGGCTGACGGCTGAAGAGGTGGCTGCACTGTATGCGCCCGCCGCCGCCCATGTCTGATTTGCGTATGGGTCTGGTACTCGACTCTTTCTGGCGTGCCGCCATGTATTGCCTGATGCCACGGGTGATGCTGCTGTCTCTGTCGCCGCTGATTGTGATGCTGGCCTTGTCAATGGGCTTGGGCTATCTGTATTGGGAGCCTGCCATCGATGCCCTCAATCTCTGGCTGAGCGAGAGTGAGTTGCTGGATGCGGGCCTGAGCTGGCTGGAAGAGGTATTCAGCCTCCACTGGCTGCGTGCTGTGCTGGCACCGTTGGTGATGTTGTGCCTGGCCACTCCTGTGATTGTGGTGCTCTCACTGTTGTTGGTCGGGTTGGTCATGACTCCGGCCACGGTCATGCTGGTGGCAGATCGCCGCTTTCCCAAATTGGAGAAAAAGCACGGTGCTTCCTGGCTGGCCAGTTTGGGCTGGTCGGTGCTGTCCACCGTGGTGGCCGTGGTGGCTCTGGTAGCTTCCAGTCCCCTCTGGTTCATTCCCCCTTTGATTCTGGTGGTGCCACCGTTGATTTGGGGTTGGCTCACCTACCGGGTATTCAGTTTCGATGCGCTGGCTGACCATGCCAGTGCCGAGGAGCGTCGCCTGTTGATGGTTCGCCACCGCAGTTCATTTTTGCTGTTGGGCGTGATATCGGGTTACTTGGGCACGCTGCCCAGTGTGATGTGGGCATCTGGAGCCATGTTCATTGCAATGGCACCGTTGCTCATTCCTTTGGCCATCTGGCTGTATACCCTGATTTTTGCCTTTTCCTCGTTGTGGTTCACCCACTTTGCCTTGGCGGCCCTGGTCAATTTGCGCGAGCAAGATGCCGAGCCTCGCCCTGGGTTTATCGCTGCCCGTGATGCGGTGCTGAATGCCAAGGGCGTTGCCGGTACGCCGGTGGACATTGGCACGCCCGGCAACGAGTTGGTTCCATCTGCCGTTTCAGGCGTACCATCTGAGCCCGCATCCGTGGCAGCCACAGATACCGGGTTGATGATTCCGCCTGATCCCGATCGGCACCGCTGACTTGGCTGCACACCGCTCAGCCTGCCACTTGTCCAACCGTTTTACAGCCGTTCTTATGTTGTCCACTTCCCCCACTATGGGTGCGCTGATCATTGGGGACGAAATTCTGTCAGGCCGCCGTACAGACAAGCACCTGCCCAAGCTCATTGAACTGCTGTCTGCACGCGGGCTGTCGCTCGCGTATGCCTACCATGTGGGCGATGATCCCGCGCGCATCACCCACCTGTTAAAGCAGGCGTTCGAGTCTGCCGATGTGGTGTTCTCATTCGGAGGCATCGGGGCCACGCCCGATGACCACACACGCCAGTGTGCTGCCGCTGCGTTGGGGCAGCCTTTGGTATTGCATCCGCAAGCCAAGACGCTCATTACCCGGCGCATGCAAGATCTGGCCGCCCAACAGGGGCAGGTTTTTGATCCCGACCATCCTGATAGCCTGCGGCGCTTGGACATGGGCGTGTTTCCCCAGCATGCCAGCATCATTCCCAATCCCTACAACCAGATCCCAGGTTTTTCCTGTGCAGGATCAGGTGGTGGGCGTGTGCATTTCGTTCCCGGTTTCCCGGTGATGGCTTGGCCGATGGTGGAGGCTGAACTCGATCAGCATTACAGCCAGCACTTTGCAGTCGGGGCCTGGCTGGAGAAATCAGTCATTGTTTATGGCGCGATGGAGGCCACCCTTACACCCTTGATGGAGCGCATTGAGCACGAACATCCGGGGGTCAAGGTCTTCAGCCTGCCCAGCGTCGATCACCCGGAGCATGGTCGCCACATTGATCTGGGTGTCAAAGGGCCCAAGGCATTGGCCGAATCGGCTTATGACCATTTGTTGGCGGGGCTGCGCACGCATTCGTGTGCTCTGGGCCCTGAAATGGTGCGAAATTGATTTGCACTGTGATGGTGCATTTAAATTTGCACCAAAAAAATGCATTCAGCAGCGGTTCGAGGTTTCTGGAGAATGGTTTTGACCATGTTGGGTGTGCAATGCACAATAATGGTTTGACCTGATCCGAGCCTCATTTCTGGCATGGAAGCTGCATGATTCATTCCGTCCAGTTCTTAACTTGTATTCATCCCATAGGAGATTTCTGATGGCCAAGACCGTCGCAGACGTGATGCAAATGGTAAGTGACAATGAAGTCAAGTTCGTTGACTTCCGCTTTACCGATACCCGTGGCAAGTGGCAGCACATCACTGCACCCGTGTCCCAGTTCGACGAATCCAAGTTTGAAGAAGGTCAGGCGTTCGATGGTTCCTCCATCGCAGGCTGGAAAGGCATCGAAGCCTCCGACATGCTGCTGATGCCCGATGCTGGCAGCGCCTTCATCGATCCCTTCTATGAAGAAACCACCCTGGTTCTGATCTGCGACGTGATCGAGCCCACCGACGGCAAGGCCTACGAGCGCGATCCACGCTCCATCGCCAAGCGCGCTGAAGCCTACCTGAAGGCCACTGGCCTGGGCGATACCGCCTACTTCGGTCCCGAGCCAGAGTTCTTCCTGTTCGACGACGTGCGCTGGAGCACCGAGCCCCAGAACACCTTCTACGCCATCGACGAGTACGAAGCTCCCTGGAACAGCGGCTCCAAGCTCGAAGGCGGCAACCGTGGTCACCGCAACCGCGTCAAGGGCGGCTACTTCCCAGTGCCCCCAATCGACAGCACGCAAGACCTGCGCAGCGAAATGTCCCTGGTGCTCGAATCTGTGGGCATTCCAGTTGAAGTTCACCACCACGAAGTGGCTGGCGCTGGCCAGTGCGAAATCGGCACCAAGTTCTCCACCCTGGTGGAGCGTGCTGACTGGACATTGCTGCAAAAGTACGTGATCCAGAACGTGGCCAACAGCTACGGCAAAACCGCCACGTTCATGCCCAAGCCCTACGCTGGCGACAACGGTTCCGGCATGCACGTTCACCAGTC
>CALMMY010000217.1 GCA_937868695.1 uncultured Comamonadaceae bacterium | reverse complement strand
GGCGACCGCAACCTGTTCTGCAGCTGCGTGCCCATCAGCGAGCTGGGCTGACCGGGGTTCATGCTTCAATATTTGATGTTTGAAGAAACTGCGTCAGACGGCCACAGCCTGACGTGGGAAGCGATGGCAAGCGTTCCGCCGGTGCGCCTGCCAGCGGTGCTGGACGAAGCGGCCCATGTCATGGCATGGGCCAGTCGGCACCTGGGCACTCCGCCCTGCCCGCTCGACGATGGTGGCGAGTGGGATGCCCTGCTGAATGTGCAGGCCGATGACGGTGAACCCGGCAGCTTGCAGTGGGAAAGCACCAAAGGCCACATCCAGCCGCCCTCCATCCCTGAAAACACCCGGTGGGTGACGGTCACGATCACGCTGGTTGTGTGCTCTGGCTGGGCAGACAGTTTTCTGGCTGCCTGGCAATCGGATTTCGAGGGGTGATCACCCAATCCACACAATCGTCAGTTAAAAAGGGATTATTAATCATCTCTTGGATGCTTTTTATCTGAACACGCTGCCACTAATCTCCTGAGCACGTTTCCCAACAACCTTTCAGGAGATCAACCATGAAATTCTTTACGCTCGCAGCGGCCGCCTTGGCCCTGAGTCTGTCGATGGTGGTCAGCGATGCTGAAGCCGCCAAGCGCCTGGGTGGTGGCCGGGACACCGGCATGCAACGCCAGACCACCACCGAAAAAGCCCCGGCCAACACCACACCCGGCCAGGCCCCCAACAGCGCCAATGCCACCGCCGCTGCGCCCACAGCCGCTGCGGCGGCAGGCACAGCCGCAGCAGCCCAAAGCAAACGCTCATGGATGGGGCCGTTGGCCGGTATCGCCGCTGGCTTGGGCCTGGCCGCGCTGGCCTCCCACTTCGGCTTTGGCGATGAACTGGCTTCCATGCTGATGATCGGCTTGCTGGTCATGGGTGTGCTGATGGTCATCGGCTTCATCATGCGCAAACGGGCCGCTGCCGCCATGCAGTCATCGGCAGGCACCGGTTTTGCCGGTGCGGGCTCCATGCCCTACGCCACAGCGGGTGCGCAACCTGTGCAATCCCCCGTGCGCAGCCATGAAGTCTCCATGCCTGCCAACAGCGCCGCCTACACAGGCACGCCAGCCGGAACGCAGTCCGGTACTGCGGGCAGTTCACTGTTCGGCAGCAGCATCGGCGCGGGCGTGGGTTCCAGCATTGGCTCTGGCATCGGTGCCGGAGTGGCATCAAGCGCTGCCCCTGTGCGCAATATCCCAGCAGACTTTGATGTGGCGGGTTTTGTGCGCAACGCCAAGGTGCAGTTCATCCGCCTGCAAGCGGCCAACGATGCGGGCAACCTGGATGACATCCGCGAGTTCACCTCGCCCGAAATGTTTGCCGAGTTGAAGATGGACATCACCGAACGCGGCCCCGTCTCTTCAACCACCGAGGTGGTGAGCATTGAGGCCGATGTGCTGGATGTGGCCGAAGAGACCACGCAGCATGTGGTGAGCGTGCGCTTCACCGGCCTGATCCGCGAAGACAAACTCGCACCAGCAGAAGCCTTTGACGAAGTGTGGCATCTGACCAAGCCCCGCGATGGCCGCACTGGTTGGGTACTCTCCGGCATCCAGCAAATGCAGTGAGCGTGCGCATCACCCGGCCCGTGTCTGCCTATAGCTGACGGGTCGGCTTGAAAGCAAAAACCCCGGTCGCAGCCCTGCACCGGGGTTTTTGCTTTTCATTCCGCCGTCCGCTGCCCCACTCAACTGTCGATGCTGATCACCCGCGCCCCAAACTCATCCGGGGGTGGCTCATGGGCGGTGCCAACGAAAATGCGCCGGGTGGCGGTGGCGCAGTCGGCCAGCATGTCATTGACCACATCGATGGAGCGACGGTCCAGAGCGGCCAACGGATCGTCCATCAACGTGAGGGCCGCACCGCTGGCCAGCGCACAGGCCAGCCGCAATTTGCGGCGCATGCCCATCGACAAGCCCAGTAGCGGTTTGTGCAGGTGTCCTTCCAGCCCCAGGTCAGGCAGCAAGTCATTGAACAGGTCATCACGCCAGCCGACATGCAAACGGCAGTGGTGCTCGACATAGGCTTCGGCTCCCAGCGCATCGTGCGCCTCCGAGGCCGGGTCGCACCAGAACACATGCTGCCGGTATGCCTGCGGGTTGGGCCACGCCATGATCAATGCGGGAGCTGACTGATCTGTTTGGGCAATGGCATGGGTTGAGGCCGACGCGTCTGCGTTGCGGGCAACCGCATCGTTTGGCACGTCCGTCAGCTTCAGTACAAGCTGTCCCGCCTGCGGTGTCAGCGCAGTGGCCAACAGACGCAACCGGGTGGTTTTTCCCGCTCCATCCCCCCCAACCAGCACCGTCAAACCAGGTGCAAATTCGGCAGACCAGTGCAGCCAGGGTTGTTCACGCGGGCTCCAGGCAAATTGCAGCCCCTGAACCGAAAGAAAAGCGGGCCGGAGATCAATCATTTTTTACAGCTGTATCAGCTTACCCATCAAGCCTGCATGCCAGCCAGTGCAGCCACGGCCAGCGGGTAGCCCTGTACACCAAACCCACACATCACGGCCTTGGCCACGGGCGAAATGTAGCTGTGGTGACGGAAGGTTTCACGGGCAAATACGTTGCTGATGTGCAGTTCGATGCAGGTAATGCCCGTGCCCTTGATGGCATCGTGCAGCGCCACGCTGGTGTGGGTATAGGCCCCGGCGTTGATGATCAGCCCGGCCAGCTCACCCTGGGCATGCAGGCGGCCTGCTTCATGAATCCAGTCCACCAGCTGGCCTTCGTGGTTGGTCTGGCGAAAGCTCAGTGCCAGCCCGTGCTGGGCGCAGGCGGCGGCACTGAGCTGCTCCACATCGGCCAGGGTGGCCGCACCGTACACGGCAGGCTCGCGCGTGCCCAGCAGGTTGAGATTGGGGCCGTTGAGGATGAAGACGGTTTTCATGGATGAGCGTGAGGTGTGGGGATGACAGATATGGGACAGGAAAACAAAGACACAGCGGGCGGCATTATCCGTGGCGGTGCGTCAGTTTTCTGGCCTGCATGGCACAAGCCGTGGCCACCAGCCCGGCCAGCGTTGCGCCCCAGAACACCGCCGACAGGCCCAGCCAGCTGCTGATGGCACCGCCACCCAGACCGCCCAGCACGCCGGGCACGCCATAGCCAATCACGGTGTACAGCGCCTGCCCACGCCCACGCAAGCGCCCCGGAAAGTGGTGTGAAATCAGGGCCACGCAGGCCGTGTGGTGGGTGGCAAACGTGATGGCGTGCAGCATCTGCGCCACCACCAGCAGCGGCCACACGGTGGGCCACCCCGCCGTGAGGGCCATGCGCACCGTCACCAGGGCCGATGCGAGTACCAGCCAGGCGCTCAGGCTGAGCAAGGGCATCCAGCGGCCTTGCATGAAAAACCAGCCGATCTCCAGCACCACCGACACCGCCCAGAGCAGGCCAATAGTGGTTTTGCGGTAACCCAGGCTGTCGAGGTACAGCGAGAAAAACACATACACCGCAATGTGCGCCAGCACATGAAAAAAGATGGATGCAAACAGCCAGGCCACCGCTGGCTGGCGCAGCAGGGGCCACACAGGCTGAGCAGGCAATGCCGTGGTGTGGGCGGCCTCCTTCACATCGGGCATCCACCACACACTCACCGTCACAGCCAGCAAGGTGCAGGTGGACCACAGCGCAAAACTGCCCATGCCATGCCCTTCAAACCAGGCCCCCGCTGCCAGCACCGTGAGCAAAAATCCCAGCGATCCCCACAGGCGCACCCGGCCATAGCGTCGGGCATCGAACTGCCCTTCCTTGCTGACCAGGTGGGCCATCGCCGCTTCGCTCATGGGCATCATGGCGCTGGTGTGCAAAAACATCAGCAACAGCACGACCAGCAAACCCACAAAACCAAAGTTCAGCGACAGGCCCAGCGAGCACACCAGCGCTGCCGTGGCTCCGTAGCGCAACAGGCGCACACGCTCGCCCGTGCGGTCGCTCAGCCAGCCCCAGGCATAGGGTGCAAACAGCCGCGTGACCGACTGCACCGAGGTGAGCACGCTGATGGCCATGAGGCCAAAGCCCATGTCCTTGAGCCACAGCGGCAGGTAAGGATTGAAAAACCCGATGTGCGCAAAATAGCTGGCTGACAGCGCAGCAAAAGGTGCCAGGGTTCCGGCACTCATTGCACTTGATTATTCAATAGCAAACTATTCAATCCATTCGAGCGGTGAAGGCTATTTTCATCAATCAAAGAGCCACATGCGCAATGTCAGGCGTGCTGACACGCACATCGCCGCACTGCGCACGGTGCCGAAGTGCGTGCTCCATCACCACAAGGGCCAGCATGGCTTCGGCGATGGGCGTGGCGCGGATGCCCACGCAGGGATCGTGGCGGCCTTTGGTGATGACTTCGGCAGGTTGGCCATCGGCATTGATGGTGTCACGCGGAATCAGGATGGAGCTGGTGGGCTTGATGGCGATGCTCACCTCCAGATCCTGCCCGGTGCTGATGCCCCCCAGCACGCCGCCTGCGTTGTTACCGACAAAGCCCGATGGCGTGAGCGAGTCGCCATGCGTACTGCCCTTGGCAGCCACACAACCAAAACCGGCACCGATTTCCACACCCTTGACGGCATTGATGCCCATCATGGCGTAGGCAATGTCGGCATCGAGTTTGTCAAACAGGGGCTGCCCCAGGCCTGTGGGCATGCCATGGGCCACCACACGCAATCGGGCACCGCAGGAGTCGCCGCTTTTGCGCAAGGCGTTCATGTAGTCTTCCAGCGCGGACACATCGGCCACCGGTGCAAAAAACGGGTTGTTGGGCACATGTGCCCAGTCTTCAAATGCGATGGGCAGTTCACCGATCTGCGTCATGCAGCCCTTGAATGTGGTTCCGTGGGCTTGCAGCAGCCATTTTTTGGCCACCGCACCCGCCGCCACCATCGGTGCAGTGAGCCTGGCGGATGAACGACCGCCACCACGCGGATCACGCAGACCGTATTTGTGCCAGTAGGTGTAATCGGCATGCCCTGGCCGGAAGGTTTGCAGAATGTCGCCGTAATCCTTGCTGCGCTGGTCGGTGTTGTGGATCAGCAGGCAAATGGGTGTGCCGGTGGTGCGCCCCTGGTACACGCCGCTCATGATCTGAACCGCGTCAGGTTCATTGCGCTGGGTCACGAACTTGCTGGTGCCGGGGCGGCGGCGATCCAGATCGGGCTGGATGTCCGCCTCGCTCAAAGCCAGCCCCGGAGGGCAGCCGTCAATCACGCAGCCGATGGCTGGACCGTGGGATTCACCGAAGTTGGTGACTGCGAAAAGTGTGCCGAATGTATTGCCGCTCATGGCGGCGGATTATCCCAGACCGGAATCTTCAGCCGAGCGCTCAGGCAGCAGGGCTACTCTGGTCTTCTTCGGTCGGCCAGTCGCGGATATAGGCCTTGAGCATCTTGTTCTCGAAGTTCTGCGCATCCACCACGGCCTTGGCCACGTCGTAGAAGCTGATCACGCCCATCAGCATGCGGTTGTCCATCACGGGCATGTAGCGGCAATGGCGCTCCAGCATCATGTGCCGCACCTTGTCCAGATCGGTTTCAGGCGTGCAGCTCATGGGGTGGTCGTCCATCACTTTGCGCACAGTGAACTGACCCAGTGCCCCGGCGTTTTTGGCCAGAATCTGAATCACTTCACGGAAAGTCAGCATACCGACCAGATCACCATGCTCCATGACAGCCAGCGAACCGATGTCAAAAAGGTTCATGGTTTCCACTGCTTTGAACAAGGTTTCATCGGGTGAAGCGGTGTAGAGCGTGCCGCCCTTCACGCGAAGAATGTCGCTGACTTTCATGGGTTCTCCTCGGAGTTGTAATGGGGAAATGAGCTCTCAATATAGCGCACAGCCAACAGTCAATGCACGAAGCAAACTGGTGCTGGCCACAGAGCTCAAAGCGTCTCAATCGCCCAGAAGCGAGAGGTCACGCACAGCACCTTTGTCGGCTGACATGGCCAGCATGGCATAGGCTTTGAGCGCAGCTGACACCTTGCGTGGGCGGGGCAGAACGGGCTTCCAGCCCTTGGCATCCTGCTCGGTACGGCGAGCTGCCAACTCTTCGTCAGACAGCAGCACATCGATGCGGCGGTTGGGGATGTCGATGCGGATTTTGTCGCCATTGCGAACCAAGCCGATGGCTCCGCCAGCCGCTGCTTCGGGAGACACATGGCCGATGGACAGGCCCGATGTACCACCGGAAAAACGGCCATCGGTCAGCAATGCACAGGCTTTGCCCAAACCTTTGGATTTGATGTAGGACGTGGGGTACAGCATTTCCTGCATGCCGGGGCCACCTTTGGGGCCCTCGTAACGCACGATGACCACATCGCCCGCCTTGACCTTGTCATCCAGAATGTTGGCGACTGCCTCATCTTGTGATTCAGTGACGTGCGCCGTGCCTTCGAACACCAGCAGACTGTCATCCACGCCGGCGGTTTTGACCACACAGCCGTTCAAGGCAATGTTGCCAGTCAGCACGGCCAGGCCACCTTGCTGCGAGAAGGCGTGCTCGCCAGAACGGATGCAGCCTTCAGCACGATCGGTGTCCAGACTGGGCCAGCGGGCTGACTGCGAAAACGCCACCTGGGTAGGAACGCCACCTGGGCCAGCCATGTAGAAGGTCTTGACCTCCTCACTGGGATTGCGGGCAATGTCCCAGGCATCCAGTGCATCTTTCATGGTTTTGCTGTGGACGGTGGGCACATCGGTGTGCAGCTTGCCCGCACGGTCCAGCTCCCCCAGGATGGCCATGATGCCACCGGCACGGTGTACATCTTCAATGTGATACTTGTTGGTGTTGGGAGCCACCTTGCACAGCTGGGGCACGATGCGCGACATGCGGTCAATGTCGGCCATCGTGAAATCAATCTCGGCTTCCTGGGCAATGGCCAGCAGGTGCAGGATGGTGTTGGTCGAGCCACCCATTGCAATGTCGAGTGCAATGGCGTTCTCAAATGCTTTGAAGCCCATCGACCGTGGCAACACGGTTTCGTCATCCTGCTCGTAATAACGCTGGCACAGCTCCACAGCCAAACGCCCTGCCCGCTTGAACAGTTGCTCACGGTCGGCATGGGTCGCTACCACAGTACCGTTGCCGGGCAACGACAAGCCCAATGCCTCGGTCAGGCAGTTCATGGAGTTGGCAGTGAACATGCCGGAGCATGAACCGCAAGTGGGGCAGGCAGAACGCTCGACTTCAGCCA
>CALMMY010000216.1 GCA_937868695.1 uncultured Comamonadaceae bacterium | reverse complement strand
CCCCCGGTGCCCGCATCGTGCAGCCGCCGGGCGAGGTGCTGGTGTACACCGCCCTGCCCTTGGGCGAAGGCATGGCCGCTCTCACAGACCAAGGCGTGACCGTGGTGAGCTGCCCCGAGGCCAGCCGCCCCAAGGTGGACTTGGCCGCCGTGCTGCGCGACCTGACCCGCCGGGGTGTGAACGAGCTGCACCTGGAAGCCGGGCACCGGCTGAATGCCTCGTTTCTGCAAGCTGGGCTGGTGGACGAGCTGCTGGTGTACCTGGCCCCCATGCTGATGGGGCCGGGTGCGGGCATGGCAGCCCTGGGGCCGTTCACGGCCATGAACCAGGCACTGCGCTGGCAGTTTGCCGAATTGGCCCAGGTGGGGCCAGACTTGCGCATCCGCGCACGCCGGATGGAAACCGCCCAGCCTGCCCCCGGCATCTGAAACCACCCGAACACCGGCATCCGCAGCCCGTCCAAGGCACCACACGATGGCCCAGTCAACCGCAGCCACCACAGCCACTACAGCCCCCATCCCCCTGCGCAACGGCGTGTCGGCCAGCTGCGTGGTGCTGCCGTCATCGCGCCAGCTGCTGTGGCCCACGGTGCTGGATGCGCTGGCGGCCCGGCTGCCCGGTGTGGAACGCTCCGAATGGCAACGCCGCCTCGCCGCTGGCGATGTGCTGGATGCGCAGGGCCAGCCGCTGCGGGTCGACAGCCCCTGCCACAGCGGCATGCGCCTGTTCTACTGGCGGCATGTACCCGACGAGCCGGAGGTGCCGTTTGCGCACGCGGTGCTGTTTCAGGATGCACACCTGGTGGTGGCCGACAAGCCACACGGGCTGCCAGTGGTGCCTGGGGGAAGGTATGTGCAGCACACGCTGCTGGCCCGGCTGAAACGCGAGCTGGACTTGCCCACCCTCACGCCGCTGCACCGCATCGACCGGGAAACCGCCGGGCTGGTGGTGCTGGGCATCCGGCCTGCCGAGCGCGGTGCCTACCAGCGGCTGTTCCGCGAACGCACCATCCACAAAACCTATGAAGCCGTGGCCCCGCTGCCTGCCGGGCTGGACGCGTCAACCCCACCAAGCTGGCACACCACGCGCACCAGCCACTTGCGCGAAGACCCGGCACAGTTTTTCCGCATGCAGGAAGCGGCCGAGAGCGAAGGCCTGCCACCCAACAGCACCACGCACTGCACGCTGCTGGCCGCCGACCAGAGGTTGAATCTGGGGTTGTACCGGCTGGAGCCGATCACGGGCAAGCGCCACCAGTTGCGCGTCCACATGGCCGCCCTGGGCCTGCCGCTGGTGGGCGATGCCTTCTACCCCACCGTGTTGCGCGGGCCGGATGAAGCCGACGACTTTGCCCGCCCGCTGCAACTGCTGGCCCGCAGCCTGGCGTTTGCAGACCCCGTAACGGGACAGGAGCGGGTGTTCGTCAGCCAGCGGAGTTTGTGTCTGGGCCGGGGTCTGGCGTGTGCTGGCGCGGCATGAAGAGCCACACCACCATCGCCGGATCGTTCGCGGAGGTTTGCACGCGGCTGGCGGTCACGTTCCATGCACACAATGCGCCATCGGCCTGGCGCAGCACGCGCGGCCCTTGCCATTGCCGGTGCTCAACCAAGTGACTCCACACCTCGGCTGCGGTGGTGCAGGCACCGGGTAAAGGCGGGGTCTGCATCAGCATGTGCAGTGTCAGCCCCTGCATGGACGTGGCGGTGAAGCCCGTGGCCTGCTGAAACAACGGGTTGCACAGCTGGATGCGGTCTTGCGCATCGGTCAGCACCACGGGCACGGGCAAGCCCATGAAGCCCAGCTCGGCCAGATAACGGTTTTGCCCCCGGCCATGCTCGGCGGTGATGTCGCGGCACACACTGGCCACGCCCATCGCTTCGCCCATCCGGTTCTTGAGCGGAAAGCTGCGTATGGCCAGACACATCGGAGCCTGCCCAGGCAGCCACTGCACTTCCTGCGTGTGGTTCATGGGCTGCATGCGGGTGCGCACATCGGCCTCAACGGTCTGCAACTGGGCCATGTTTTTGAGCGGCCAGAAGTCGGTGATCTTGCGCCCCAGTATGCGGTCACGCCCCAGCCCCAGCGCACCGGTAAACGGCTGGTTGGCCAGCATCACGCGGCCATGCACATCGGTGGCGTAAATCAGGTCATCGGTACAGTCGAGCAAGGCATTGAACAGCGTCTGCTCGGCCTGACGGGCGGCCTCGGCGCTGCGGTCGAGCAACACCACCAAAAAGCGGGCATCCTGGTGGAAATCCTGCGGAAGACGGGCCACATGCAAGTCGATCAGGCGGTCACGCCGGTCAAAACCGGTGATGGTCAAGCCCGCCAGCACCCCTTTACGCGTGGGGTCCAGGCTGACCAGCAAGCGGGTCAACCGGGGGCGGTCTGCCTTGGCCAGGGCCTGGTTCAGGCGCAAATCGCTGGGCTGGTAGATGCGGGCTGGCCCCAGCCAATGCTGCGAAGCATCGTTGTCCTCCTGGATGGCCCCGAACTTGTCCACCAGCAAGGCAGGCAAGGGCAACAGGCCAAACAGCAGCTGGTAGCGGCTGCGGGCGGCCTCAGAGCGGGTTTGCGCAATTTGCAGCTCGTCGTTCTGTATTTCGAGCTCTTCGTGGTAAATGCGCAACTCTTCGAGAAGACGGGGCAAGTCCATGGACTGAAGGCTCGCATCGGGCGAAGCCGCGTCCATGTTCTGCAAAGCGCGCTGGGCCTGTTCCCTGAGTGAGGCCGTTCGTGGGCTGCGTGGTGTAAGCGACATGGGTGATCTGTTCCAGAATCAGGCAATTCTGTGATCTTCACATCCGAAACTGACAGCATGCTGCATTGCAGCATATTTATCGGGAAAACCCCGATCCGAAAGGAATCAGGGTTTTCGCGGGGGTCAGGTGTTTGGCAGCAGCTTCTCGATGGCGGCAATGTCCACCGCGTCAATTTGGGCTGGTTGCATGAAGCGGTCGGCAAAGGCACGCCACAGGCCACTGTGCAGGAAATAGCGGAACAAATCGGTATCGAGGTGCTTGTCTTTGCACATGAAGGCCATGATGCGCAGGGATTCGGTGAGCGACTTGGGTGCTTTGTAAGGCCGGTCAGCAGCGGTCAGTGCCTCAAAAATATCGGCCAGCGCCATCACACGGTCGGCCACAGACAGCCTTTCAACAGGAAGCTTGCGCGGGTAGCCCGTGCCATCGACTTTTTCGTGGTGGGTGGCGGCAATTTCGGGCACCCGTGCGAGGTGCTGCGGCCAAGGCAAGCCTTTGAGCATGATCAGCGTCTGCACGATGTGATCGTTGATCTTGAAGCGGTCTTCATCTGTCAGGGTGCCCCGGCGGATGGACAGGTTGTACAACTCACCCATGTTCTGCCTGTGGGCGGGCAATACCATGTCAAACCCGTGCTTGTTGGCCGGATCATTTTTTTCAACCGCAGGCTTGCGGTCACCCCAAACCACCAGATGCTCGGGGCGGTCGGCGAGCAAGGTCTCGGCCACGGGCAGCGCCGCTTCGTGCTGCGCATCCGCCAGGCGGCGTGCCTCTTCGGAGGACAGGCCCAGACGGTTGTCGAAATGGCGCACCCAGGGCTGGCCGGCAATGCCCTGGAGCCGGGTGATGGCTTCGTTGGCCATGAATTCGCCCCCCACGTTGCACTGCGCCACAAAGGCAAAGTCGGCCTGCAACTGCTGCTGGCGGGCCAGCCATTCGGCCTGGGAGGTGGCCGCATCCGCACCGGCCAGCAGACGCTGGAGGTGGCTGATTTCAGCATCGCGCCACAGCACTTCAAACCGGGTGCGAATTTCATGGATCCGGTTGTAGATGACCTCCAGCTTGGTGGCCTTGTCCACAATGTGTTCGGGGCTGGTGACCTTGCCGCAGTCGTGCAGCCAGGCTCCCAGATAGAACTCGTAACGCTCATCCTCGGTCATGCTGAAGCTGGCGTAGGGGCCGCTGGTGTCGGCACACATGCGGTCTACCAGCATGGTGGCGAGTTCGGGCACACGCTCGCAATGCCCCCCGGTGTAAGGACTCTTGGCATCGATGGCATCGGCCATCAGGCGGATGACCGCATCGAGCAGTTTTTTCTGCGCATCGATCAGCTGGCGGGTTTCGATCGACACAGCCAGCATGCCCGACAACTGCTGCACAAACTGCACGAATGAAGCCTGCCCGGCGTGCCCCGATGCCACGGGGTACACCAGCAGCAGCACGCCTTCGAGCTTGCCGGTGCGGCCACGCAGCTCTGTCAGCATGTGCGCATCGGCCGTGCCGGACACCACGTCAGCCTCCAGGCCAGTCTGTCCCGGCTGGTAATGCAGGGAAGCCGGAAAACGCTCGGTATCCGTTCCGTCCACCGCCGACAGCTCCATGCGCTGCGTGTCGTCATTCCACAGGTACACCGCAGCGCCTGTGCAACGGGTGGCCTGGAGCAGTTGGTGAAGCACCTTGTCCAGCATTTTTTCCACTTCGGTTTCGGTGGCCATCAGCTGCGAAAGCCGCAGAAAACTCTGGATGGTGGTGCTCATTTCCTGCATCACCGAAGAAAGCTGGTTGACCTCGGTGACAAACGATGTCTGCCCACGCGAGCCGCTGAAATCGAATGCAGAAATGCGCTGCGCACGCTGGGTCAGCCAATCGAGGCTGTGGCCCATTCTGGAGCCTGCCAGCCAGCCCAATGGCAGCATCAACGTCACCAGGCCAGCCACCAGCATGATCATGTGGTTGCGCTTGGCGTGCAGGTCGCCCAGCAACTCGTCCACAGGCGCAGTCACCAGCAGGCGCATGCTCTGGCCAGGCCAGACATCAAAGGGCAACACCACACCCAGCGTCTCGCGGCCAGCAACATCAAAAAACCGGGGCTGCAACTGGGGCGCATCCAGGCCGGCAAACTGCCGCAGGGCGGGCACATCCAGCTCTTTGATGGGCCGGAAGCTGAACCGCCCATCGCCCTCCACCAGAACCTTGCTCATGTCAGGGTGTGCCAGCACCTGACCGTGACCATCCACCAGAGCCAGCTCGGCGCTGGGAGTCATGCGCATGTCACCCAGGCTGGCGCTGAGGTCATCCAGCACCATGTCGATGCCCACCACGGCCCCGCCACCGCGTGCCGACTGGCTCAGCGTCAGACCCACCTGGCGTGTGGTGAAAAACACATACGGCTCCGTCAATACCTGGGCAATGGTGTTGTCGGCTTTCTGGTACCAGGGGCGGGTACGGGGATCGAACGTGTATTCCGGCACAGCGCGGCGCTCAACCAGCCTGTTTTCAGCATCAAAAAAGTATTGTTCACCCACACGGTCTTTTCCGTTGGCCGCCAACGCCACCGACTGGATCACGAAATTCGATTTCGGCGGAGCATTGAAACGCTTGCGCACGGGTTCACTGTCAAGTGGCCGGGCCAGGAAAAACTGCCCATCGTCAAAACCCACGTACACAGCCGAAATCAGAGGGTTGACGGCCAGCTCTTCAGCGAACACAAAAAGCCGCTCCAGCCTGTCTTCCAGACTGCGGGCCGAAACAATGGGGTCAAACGTGAGCTGACGCAGTGTGGACTGGGCAGGCTCAAGCAGGCGGCGGGTGCGCTCGGTGACCAGCGAGCCTGAATCGGAAGCCGCCCGCGCTGCGGTGTCCAGCAGGGACTGCCTGGCCCCTTGCCACCCCAGTGCAATCACCACCACACCCACCAGCAGCATGGAAAACACCACCACACTGGCAATGGAAACACGGATGGACCAACCGCGAGAGGCCGCCGCTGAAGGCTTGGCTGCCAAGGCATCGCGGTTGCCGCTGGAATCTGGGTGACCCGATGTCGATACAGGTGTGTTCATGTCATTTGGTCCCTGGCAGTTTGCGGAATGCGTGAATGCGTCAGCGGCTGGGTGGCTGTGGTTTGGCGGTCATCTGCGCCCAGGTTTCCAGCAAGCCCTTGCGCATGGCGGGTTCGCTGTAAATCAGAATGCGGTTGTTGATGAGTTTGGTGTCGCCAAGCTTGGGGGCAGCGGCAGGCACGGGCACCTGCTTGTTTGATTGCGTCTGAAACGCGCCCACGGTCACCGCCAGTTCCTGGGCAGCGGGACTCAAAGCAAACTCATAAAAGCGCCAGGCGGCATCGGGTTTGGGGCCATTGAGCACCAGGCTCATACCGCCAATTTCATAGCCCGTGCCCTCACACGGCGCAACCGTTGCCAGTTTGGCGGGGGTACCTGTGCTGGCTTCGTCCTCGCTGGCCGCAGCGATCGCATCGTGCAGAAAAACCACCCCGACCAAGGCCTCGCCTTTGCGCACGGCCTGAATGGGGGCCGACCCCGAGCGGGTGTAGGCACCCACCTGCTGGTGAAACATCTGCAACCAGGACCAGGCTCCGCGCCCTTGCCGCATTTGAAGCTGGGTCGTCAGAAAGGTGTAGGCGGTGCCCGATGTGCGTGGATCGGCCATCTGAACACGCCCGCGCAACGCAGGCTGAAGCAAATCAGCCCAGCAACGGGGAGCGGGCAGGCCTGTGCTGGCCCAAGCCTCGGTGTCGTAGGTATAGCCCAGAATACCCGTGTAAATACCGACGGAGCGGTAGCCCGACACCCAGGCAAAACGCTGTGCCCAGGGGTGGAGATCGGCCAGGCGGTGGGATTTTTTGGCAACGGTCAAACCCTGGGCCGCAGCTTGCAGATGAAGCTCGCCCGTTCCGCCCCACCACACATCCACTGTTGGCTGCGCCTTTTCGGCCTCCAGCCTGGAAAGGGCCTGCCCGGTGGTGAGCGGAACCATTTGGATGGCTTGCCCGGTTTCTTGCTGGTAAGCCTGGCCCATGCGCTCGCACCACGCTTTTTGGGCACTGCACAACACGGTCAAGGCAGACGCGGAAGCGGATGGTGGTGGCGCAGCCACTGGCTGAGCGGCTGCAACGGTTGGCCCAGCAACCAAGCCAACGGCCAGGCCAGTTTGGATGGGCGTGGACTCCACCAGCCAGCGACCGTGTGGCCCAGCTGGTGAATCGTGACTTTGTAAAACATTCTCCCTGGCAGGGGTGGTATGGCAGGTGCCCGAACCACCCCCTCAATCTGGTTTTTGCAGATGGTCATGGGCACCAAGTCTATCTCAGCGCCTTTTGAATTTGCCCATCATGTCGCTGTGCATACACACATTTCAGGAATGTGCCGCATGCATGCAGACAAAACCTTCAACCCCTCCGAAAGTCAGAAAAAGGTCAGTTTTTAGGCTTAGACGCGGCCACCAACCCAGGCCACCACACC
>CALMMY010000215.1 GCA_937868695.1 uncultured Comamonadaceae bacterium | reverse complement strand
AGCTTTTGCCTTTTCCCGCATGACCCCGTATTCCGGTGCAGGCGCACACGGGATCGCACGGGCAAGGGGTGAGCCGTTCCGACAATCTCTGCTCGCAGTGTGCGGAGGACGGCTCACCCCTTGAACGGGCGCAGAGCGAGGCAACGCCAGCCCGAATCAGCAGAGCGAGGCAACGCCAGCCCGAATCAGCAGAGCACAGCAACGTCAGCCCGAATCAGCAGAGCACAGCAACGTCAGCCCGAATCAGCAGAGAGAGGTAGCACCACCCCAACCCGGACAGACCAGCTGACCGACAGACAGACCGAGACCGCAGGCCAGGCGGTCATGTCCGATGTATAGCCGCCGCCGTGCTCAAAATGAGAATTGCTGGTGTGTGCAGGCTTTTGTGGCCAGCGTCAAGCCCATCGCATACACTTCCCGGCTGTTTTTTCTGAGGTTTTTCCATGAGTTTGAAATGCGGCATCGTCGGCCTGCCCAACGTCGGCAAATCCACCCTGTTCAATGCGCTGACCAAGGCCGGCATCGCGGCTGAGAACTATCCCTTCTGCACCATCGAGCCCAATGTGGGCGTGGTGGAGGTGCCCGATCCGCGCCTGCAACAGCTGGCCCAGATCATTTCGCCCGAGCGCATTGTTCCGGCGATTGTGGAGTTTGTGGACATTGCAGGCTTGGTGGCCGGAGCCAGCCAGGGCGAAGGGCTGGGCAACCAGTTTCTGGCCCACATCCGCGAAACCGATGCCATCGTCAACGTGGTGCGCTGCTTTGAAGACGACAACGTCATCCACGTGGCGGGCAAGGTCGATCCCATCTCTGACATCGAAGTGATCCAGACCGAGCTGTGCCTGGCCGATCTGGGCACGGTGGAAAAAAGCCTGCACCGTTACAGCAAGGCCGCCCGCAGCGGCAACGACAAGGACGCAGCCAAGCTGGTGGCCATGCTCACCAAATGCCAGGCTGCGCTCGACCAGGGCAAGCCCGTGCGCACCATTGATTTCAGCGATGAAGAGCGTGCGTTGCTCAAACCCATCTGCCTGATCACCGCCAAACCCGCCATGTTTGTGGGCAATGTGAGTGAAACCGGCTTCGAGAACAACCCCTTCCTGGATCGTCTGAAGGCCTATGCTGAAAGCCAGAATGCCCCGGTGGTGGCCATCTGCGCCAAGATCGAGGCTGAGCTGAGCGAGATGGACGATGAAGACCGCCTGGTGTTTCTGGAAGAAATGGGCCAGACCGAGCCGGGCCTGAACCGCCTGATCCGTGCGGCTTTCAAGCTGCTGGGCCTGCAAACCTACTTCACTGCCGGTGTGAAGGAAGTGCGCGCCTGGACCATCCACATCGGCGACACCGCACCCCAGGCTGCGGGCGTGATTCACGGCGATTTCGAGCGCGGCTTCATCCGCGCCCAGACGATTGCGTTCGACGATTTCATCGCTTTCAAGGGCGAACAGGGTGCCAAGGATGCGGGCAAGATGCGCGCCGAGGGCAAGGAGTACGTGGTCAAAGATGGCGACGTGCTGAACTTCCTGTTCAACGTCTGACCGTTTGCTTTCAACCGGGGCCGGAGCCAGCGCAGGCTGGGACGGCCTTCATTTGCCGGAAACACCCTATCCATGTCCCGTCAACGCCCTGTCCACATCGGCCTGTCAGCCCGCATCACCCATCCTGAGCCTTCGGGCGTGGGGCTGAAATCCAAAACCTTGCAGGTGCTGGAGCAGTCGGTGGCGCAATGGGCCGCTTCGCGCCATGCGCTGGTGCTGATGGTGCCGTCGGTACTGCAAGATGGGGCGCTGGAGCGCAGCAGCATCCGGGTGGGCGACTATGCCGATTACCTCGATGGCCTGATTCTGCAAGGCGGTGCCGATGTCTGCCCGCGCACCTATGGTGAAGAGCCGTTGCGGCCAGAGTGGGGCGGCGACCCGGTGCGCGATGCCTACGAGCTGGAGCTGGTGCATGCCTTCATGGCGGCGGGCAAGCCTGTGTTGGGCATCTGCCGGGGCTTGCAGCTCATCAATGTGGCCCTGGGCGGCAGCCTGGTGCAAGACTTACCCAGCCTGCGCCCCGGCCCGGTACAGCATGAAACCACGGCCTACGAGCGCAACGCGCACAACGTCCGCTTTGTGCCCGGTGGCCAGATGGCGCAGTGGTTTGGCCCGGTGAGCGGTGGGCCGGTAGCCTCCATCCACCACCAGGCCATCGCCCGCCTGGGCAAGGGCGTGGAAGTGGAGGCCACGGCGGACGACGGCGTGATCGAGGCCATCCGCTGGAATGGCCCCAGCTTTGTGTGCGGCGTGCAGTGGCACCCGGAGTTTCACCACGTCAGCGGCCCCGAGATGCTGGACTGCAATCCTTTGCTGGATGCTTTCCTGGAGGCCGCCGCCCGCTGATTGCGGCCCGGCTGGCCCAGGCGCTCAGTGCCATCGCCAGCAGCAACAGGCCCAGGCTGACCCAGTGCAGCTGCGCCATCTGCCCTTGGGCAATCATCCAGCCGCCCAGGGCCGAACCCATCGCTTGGCCTGCGTACATGGCCGAGGTGTTCAGGGCCACCGTGGCCGGGGCCAGCTGGGGTGACAGGTTGACCAGCCGCGCCTGCTGTGCCGAGTTGGCGGCAAAGCAGCCCAATGCCCACGGCACCAGCACCAGCGCCATGCTCCACACCGACTGGCCCAGCGGCCACAGCAGCTGGGTCAGCGTCATCAGGCCCAGTGTCAGCATGGCTGCACGCGCAGCGCCCAGCTTGTCAATGTGGCGCGACAGGCCCACATTGCCCGTCAGGCCGAACACCCCGAACCACATAAACATCAGCGACAGCGTGCCCGCTTCCACGCCCAGCATCTGCTTGAAGTAGGGCGCGAAATACGAAAACAGCGTGAATTGCCCGAAGGCCGACAGCAGCGTCACGCCCACGGCCAGCATCAGCGGTGCCGAGCCCAGTGCCTGCCCCCAGCCTTTGCGTGACAGGGCCACGGGCTTGATGCCATCGGGCATCACCCGCCACAGCCACCAGCCGCCCACCAGCGCACCCAGCGCCACACCGCCAAAGGCCCAGCGCCAGCCCAGCGTGCCACCCACCCAGGCCGACAGCGGCATGCCCATGACCGAGGCCACCGACCAGCCCAGAAACACGAAGGTGATGGCCTGGCCCCGCCGCTCGCTGGGCACCATCAGCCCCACGCTGGCGGCGGCCTGTGGCGTGAACACAGCAGGGGCCACCATGGCCAGCACCCGCAGGGGCAGCAGGGTGCCGTAGTCGGGGGCCAGCGCACAGGCTCCCAGCAGCACCCCGTACCACAGCAGCGAGCCCACCAGCAGCCGCCGCCTGTCCCACCCGGCCACCAGCGTGGCCAGCGTGGGTGCGCCCAGCCCCATCAGGATGGCCCCGGCGGTGATCAGCATGCCCGCCTGTGGCACCGTCACGCCCAAGGAGCTGCTGATGTCGTTGAGTGTGCCGGGCACCACCATCACCCCGGTGCCGATGATCAGGTTGCCCAGCATCAGCGCCCACAATGCATGCGGCAGCCCCGCCGGTGAGTTGGCCCGCCGCGAGCGGAGCATGAAAGAAAGCCGCTTCATGGTGCAAATACTCCCGGAAACACCCACAGCAAGCCCGCTGTCATGGTGATGTAGCGGGCCAGTTTGCCCACCGCCATGTAGGCCACACACGGCCAGAACGGCAGCTTCAGCCACCCGGCCACGGCGCACAGCGGGTCGCCCACGGCGGGCAGCCAGCTCAGCAGGCAGGCTTTGGGGCCAAAGTGCTCCAGCCATTGCAGGGCCTTGATTTCGGAGGCGCTGCGCTCCAGCGCCGGTTTCACCTGGTGGACTGCGCCATGCACGCCGTAGCCCATGCCCCAGCTGATGGCACCGCCTATGGTGTTGCCAACCGTGGCCACCAGCACGGCGGGCCAGAACAGATCGGGGTTGAGTTTGACCAGCGCAAACACAGCGGGCTCCGATCCCATGGGCAGCAGCGTGGCCGACACCAGTGCCACCACAAACACCGTGCCCAAGCCCACTTCGGGCAGGCTGAAAAATTGCAGCAGATGGGGAATCCAGGTGTCCATGCAGAAGGTGTGTGGGGGCGGTCAAGCGGAGGCTGAGTATAGGAGGCGGGTACAATCGTGCTGCTTTTTTCAGCAATCCCCTCCCCCCAGTCCCCCTTTGTGTCCGTTTGCCACTCCCGGCAGGGCGAAGCGTTGCCTGGGGTTTTGCCAGCTTCCACGCCGTTTTCTTGTCGCTGCCCATGCGCATTGGCCCGTATCTGCTTGCCAACAACCTGTTTGTCGCCCCGATGGCCGGGGTGACGGATCGGCCTTTCCGCAAGTTGTGCAAGGCTCTGGGGGCCGGGTATGCGGTGAGCGAGATGGTCACGTCGCGCCCCGACCTCTGGGACAGCCTGAAAACCTCGCGCCGCGCCAACCACGAGGGCGAGGAGGCCCCCATTGCCGTGCAAATCGCAGGCACCGAAGCGGCCATGATGGCCGATGCCGCCCGCTACAACATCGACCGGGGGGCGCAGATCATCGACATCAACATGGGCTGCCCGGCCAAGAAGGTGTGCAACAAGTGGGCAGGCTCGGCGCTGATGCAGGACGAGGCCCTGGCCATGCAGATCGTGGAAGCGGTGGTGGCTGCCTGTGCCCCGCATGGCGTGCCGGTGACCCTGAAAATGCGCACTGGCTGGGCCGAGCAGGCGAAAAACGCGCCCGCCATCGCGCTGGCCGCCGAGGCCGCCGGGGTGCAAATGCTGACCATCCACGGGCGCACCCGCGAGCAGGGCTACCGGGGCTTTGCCGAGCACGACACTGTGGCCCACATCAAAAGCCGGGTGCGTATTCCGGTGGTCGCCAATGGCGATGTCAGCAGCCCGCAGGCCGCCCGCGATGTGCTGGCCCGCACGGGGGCCGATGCCGTCATGGTGGGGCGTGCGGCGCAGGGCAGGCCGTGGATCTTCCGTGAAATGGCCCACTTTCTGGCCACCGGAACCGAGTTGCCCCCGCCCACCCGCACCGAGCTGAAAACCTGGATGCTGGCCCACCTGCACGAGCATTACGACCTGTACGGCGAATACACCGGCGTGCGCAG
>CALMMY010000214.1 GCA_937868695.1 uncultured Comamonadaceae bacterium | reverse complement strand
GGTGGAGTGCGGGTGCGGGTGGGGTGCATGGCAATGGGGTGGGCGGATGGATCACTGCGCCGTCAGGGTGGTGCTGAGGGTTTCGTCGCGCGTGAAGCGGAAGCGCGATACCACCACGATCTGGTCGGCACGCCGTCGCATGGCCTCGTTGAAGGGGCCGAACGACAGCGCACGCACAATGGCCTGTGCCCTGCGATCCAATGCGGGTTTGCCGGAGCCGTCTGCCACTTCGGTGTCAAGCACACGGCCATCGCTGTTGATGGTGATGACCATGGTCAGTTCACCATACAGTTTTTTGCCACCCGACTCCGGGAAGTGGGTGGTGCCGTGGTCTTCAATTTTGCGGCGCAGGCTGTCGTAGTAAATGGCGTACACCTCCTCGCGGGTGGCAGGGCTGATGTAGCGTTTGCGTGGGCGAGCGTTCTCTTCGTTTACCCGTTTTTCAATCTCGGCCAGCAGCTTGACCAGTTGCTGGCGTTTTTGCTCCCGTTCGGCCTGTTCGGCATTCAAGGTGGGGGGCAGAGGCTGGGGGGGCGTGAAGCTGGCCAGCTTGCTTTTGATCTGGGCCAGCAGCAAGGCCTGTTGGGCTTTGAGTGCCTCGACCCGCTGCTCTTCCTCGTCATGGGCCGACTGGCCTGCCTGGAAATGGGCAGTGGGCGGCAAGGGCGAGGTGGCCCGCCCTTTTTCTGCCTCACCGCCCCCGGCCAGCGAGGCCTGGGCAATGGCCTGGGCTTTGTCTGGCCTTTCGTGGCTGCGGGCGTTGACCAGCACCACCTCCAGCGGCGTGTCCTGAAACACGCGGTTGAAGGTCTGGGGGGCCACAAACCGCACGCTGAGAACCACGGCATGCAGCCCCACCGACACGGCCAGCGCCCAGTGCAGGGTGTTGAAAGATGACAGTCCCAGCGTCTGCTTCAGACGGGCTAGGCTGGCCGACAGGTTGGCAAAGGCGGTGGGTGCGGAGCTGGCCACGGTGTCCTCAATCGCTGGCGCTGGCTGCTGCCGGGGGCGCAGCCGGGTTGGGGGCAGGGGTACCGGCATCGGCGGCGGACTCATCCATGTCCACGGCAATGGTCAGCGGGCCGCCCAGTTCCTCGGTGTCGGCGCTGTCGTCGTCATCGGCGGCTGGCACGGCCTCGGCATCCAGGCGCTCAATCACGGTGCCGCCGATGTCCAGGCTGATTTCGTCCACCGCGCCCAGGCGCACGCGCACCCGTGCGTTGCGCGGCAGGCCATCGGCCCCCAGCACGTTCATCACCAGCGGCAGGTTGTCGGCACGCACCACGCCGTCTTTGATGACGCTGGCTTCGATCTCGGTGATGCCCGCCTGGCCCAGATGCTTCAGCGTCCAGTAGCGTTCCATGCCGGCCTGGAACTGGTTGTAGCTGGTGTAGGCCGCGTCGAAGCTGCTGACGATGGCGAACAGAGTGGTGTCTTTTTGCTTGAACGGCGCAACCAGTGCGGCGGTAGCCCCGTGCCTGGCGCAGGCCATGATCTGCCACTGGTTGACCAGATCGGTGTAGCGGCGCAGCGGCGAGGTGCTCCAGGCGTAGCACTTCACGCCGATGCCTGCGTGGGGTTGGGCCTTGGTGCCCATGCGCACCTTCACGCCGGGGGCCATGCTGGCCTGGCTGCGGTAGATGCCGGGCACACCGCTGTCGGCCAGCAGCTGGCCCCAGGTGCTGTTGGCCACGATCATGGCCTCGGCCACGATGAGGTCAAGCGGCGAGCCCCGGCGGCGGGTGCCGATGACCACGGTTTCGTTGCCCTGCGGGCCGGTTTCGTCCACGCCTTCGAGTTTGAAGCTGTAGTCGGGGCGGTTGAAGTTTTCGGGCTTGCCGCGCACCACTTCGCGCTGGGCCTTGAGGTGGCGGGCCAGGCGGAACAGGAAACGCAGTTCATTGGCCCAGCTCAGCGCAATGTGGGTGCCCACGGTGGTGTCGGGCACGGGATCGGTGCTTTCAAAGAAGGCATCGGTCAGCACGTCGTCCAGCTGGTCGTGGCGCAGGTTGGCGACGATGGGCACCCGCTCCACGCGGGTGGTGCTGGCGGTGAAGGCCAGGGTGGTTTCGTCCAGCGTCACGTACAGCGACAGGGCAGGGCAGTCGCGCCCTTCCTGCAAGGTGTAGGTCTGCACCACGGCATCGGGCAGCATGGTGACCTTGTGGCCGGGCATGTAGACGGTGGACAGACGGTGGCGCGCCACCTGGTCAATCGGGCTGTCGGGGGCGATGGCCAGGCCGGGTGCTGCGATGTGGATACCCAGCGTCACGGTGCCGCTGCCCAAGCCCTGGATGGACAGCGCATCGTCGATTTCGGTGGTGGCCGAATCGTCCACCGAGAAGGCCCGCACACCCTCTGCCAGCGGCAGGTCGGCGGTGATGGGCGGGGCGCTGAGAGCGGGGAAGCCCGTGCCCTTGGGGAAGTTGTCGAACAAAAAGCGCTGCCAGTGAAACTGGTAGGCGTTCTGGATGGCTCCGGCGTTTTTCAGCAGGGCCAGCGGGGCGGTGTGCGTGGTTTTGGCTGCCTCGACCACGGCCTTGTATTCGGGCGCGTTCTTGTCGGGGCGGAACAGAATTTTGTACAGCTGCTCGCGCACAGGGGCGGGGCACTGGCCGCTGGCCAGTTCCTGCACCCACTGGTCAATCTGCGCCTGTATTTGCTTCTTTTTCTCGATGGCGGCCAATGCCTGGGCCAGGATGTCGGCGGGGGCTTTCTTGAAGCGGCCCTTGCCCGCACGGCGGAAGTAATGGGGCGACTCGTACAGCGCCAGCAGCATGGCCACCTGCTGCTCCAGCGGTGCCTGGGCCGAGAAATAGTCGCGGGCCAGGTCGGCGAAGCCGAATTCGTCCTCGGGCGCAAATTCCCAGGCCATGTCCAGCTCGATGTCGGCAGCGAGGGCCTGTGCGCTGGCCATCAGCAGACTGGGCTGGGGTTTCTCAAACTTGACCAGCGCATTGGCGGCCTTGACTTTCACGCGCTTGCCGGAGTCCAGCTCCACTTGCAGCGAGGTATCGGCTTCGGACAGGATGCGGCCAGTCTGGAATTTGCCAGCGTCTTCAAACAGTACAAACAAGGGGGGCTTTCAGTGATCGGCGGGGGCGCTCGCCTGCCTGGGACGGACAGGGGCGTGCGCTGTGGGGGTCAGGCTTGAAGTTTAGCTTGCGGGCTGCAAGCCAAGGTGGGCCAGCATGCGGGGCAGGTGCCGGTCGAAGTCGCTCAGCGCATGGTCGGAGCCGGGCACGATGTGCAGCTGGCAGCTCTGGTAGCGGGCCTGCATTTCGCGCCAGTCCAGCACCTCGTCGCCGGTGGCGGCCCACACCTGGTAGCGCGCTGGTTGGCTGGGCTGGTCGGTTTGCAGTGTGCGCAGCTCGTCCACGTAGGCCGGGTCGAAATAAAAATGCTCATCTGGCGCATGCCAGAGGGTCTGGTCGCCAATGTACCTGGCCAGATCGCGGGCAGGGTGGACGGCGGGGTTGATCAGCACGGCGGGGCCATGTGCGGCCACGGCCAGCTGCTCGGCCACCCAGTTGGCGTAAAAACCGCCCAGCGACGAGCCCATCACCGCCATGCGCCCGGTGGGCCAGTGGGCGGTGCCCTCTGCCACCATCTCCATCGCCTGCCGGGGAGAAGGCGGCAATTGCGGGCACCAGAACACCACATGGGGGGCCTGCCTGGCCACCCATTCGGCCATTTTTCGTGCCTTCATCGACTGCGGTGATGAGCGAAAGCCGTGCAGGTACAGCAAGTGGGTGATGGGGGTGGTTGCACAGGGGGTGTGGGTCATGCGCGGGATAATACGGCCCCTTCTTCTGCCTTCCCGTCAGTCCACTCCCCATGTCCCATGTATTCGACAAGCCATCGCTGGTGCAGCGCGTGGTTCCCTGGCTCAGTGGCTTTGACCGTCCCCTGACATTGGCTGTGCTGCTGCTGTGCGGCCTGGGCCTGGTCACCATGTATTCGGTGGGCTATGACCACGGCACCCGCTTCGTCGATCACTCTCGCAACATGCTGATTGCATTGGCCGTTGTGTTTGTGATGGCGCAAATCTCACCGCAGCGGCTGATGTCGCTGGCCGTGCCGGTGTATGCCGTGGGTGTGGTGCTGCTGGTTGCGGTGCTGCTGTTTGGCATCACCAAGAAAGGATCGACCCGCTGGATCAACGTGGGCGTGGTCATCCAGCCCAGCGAGATCATGAAAATTGCCATGCCCCTGATGTTGGCCTGGTGGTTTCAGCGCCGTGAGGGGCAGTTGCGCGTCGCCGATTTTGTGGTGGCCGGGGTGATTTTGCTGGTGCCCGTCGGGCTGGTGATCAAGCAGCCTGATCTGGGCACTTCGCTGCTGATCATGGCTTCCGGCCTGTTTGTGATCTTTTTTGCCGGATTGAGCTGGAAGCTCATCCTGCCTCCACTGGTGATCGGGGTTGTGGGCATCACCACGCTGATTGTGTTGAGCGACTCCCTGTGCCAGCCCGGCGTGGACTGGAAGGTGTTGCACGATTACCAGAAGCAGCGCGTGTGTACGCTGATGGACCCCACCAAAGACCCGCTGGGCAAAGGCTTCCATACCATCCAGGGCATGATCGCCATCGGCTCCGGCGGTGTGTGGGGCAAGGGTTTCATGCAGGGCACGCAGACCCACCTGGAGTTCATTCCCGAGCGCACCACCGATTTCATCTTTGCCGGGTTTGGCGAAGAGTTCGGCCTGGCGGGTGTGCTGGGCCTGATGGCCTGCTTCATCTTTCTGGTGGGCCGTGGCCTGATGATTGCCACCGACGCGCCCACGCTGTTTTCGCCCTTGCTGGCCGGGTCGGTTTCGCTCATCTTC
>CALMMY010000213.1 GCA_937868695.1 uncultured Comamonadaceae bacterium | reverse complement strand
CAACCAACCACAGGAGACAGTCTGTATGTTCAGCCACGTCATATTCGGGGCCAATGACCTTGAAGCTTCCAGGCAGTTTTACGACGCGTTGCTGGGCACGCTGGGCATTGGCCCCGGCGTACTCAACAACAACGGTGTGTGCAACCGCTACTTCTACCGCAGCCCCACCGGCAGTTTCGGCATCACCACGCCCATCAATGGCGAGCCAGCCTGCCACGGCAACGGCAGCACGGTGGGCTTTTCCATGACCTCGCCCGAGCAGGTGGATGCATTCCACGCCACCGGAGTGGCCAACGGCGGCACCACCTGCGAAGACCCGCCCGGCTGGCGCAACGGCTCGGTCGGCAGGCTGTACCTGGCCTACCTGCGCGACCCTTCCGGCAACAAAATCTGCGCGCTGTACCGTCCGCCCAAGGTCTGATCGGTTTTCAGAGATGCGGTAGGTAGGTTTCCATCAGGGATTGCACCGCATCGGCCTGCAATGCATCACGGCGGCGCTTGAGTGCATCCCGCCCGGTCTGATCAGCCATCCAGCGTTTGAAAGCCACAAACGTGGCAGGGTGGACGGTGTCCATGCGGGCCATCGTTCCGTTGGTGGCCACGATGACCGCCGAAAACCCTGGCGCATCCAGCAGCACATTGGCACGGCGGATGATGTCCACCTCAAAGCCATCTTTGTTGACGGCGGTGTATTTTTGGCTTTGCCGGATGCGGAAGGTGGAGTCCACTTTTTTCAGCACGCCCAGCATGGAGCTGTCCACCCGCGCCAGCTGAGTGGAAAATTGCAGGCGTTTGCGGGTGTCCCACAGCAGGTCAATGTCGCGGGTAGCCACCGTGCCGGAGTCCAGGCGAACGCCTGCGGCGGTTTCGTAGGCGTACAGCGCATGCGTACCCACCACCTTGAAGTGCGGGCTGAGCCGGGTACTGGCCAAGCGCCCCAGCAGGGCAACCACCAGTGGATCAACCCGGCCCACGCGCAAAGCACGGTTCAATCGCTGCTGCTGCTCCAGGGCGGTTTTGAGCCCGGAGACACGCTCGGCACTTTCGCGCTTGCGCTGGGTAAAACGCGCGTAGATGGCCTCGGTTTCGGGTGTACACGGGCCAAGGCTGGTTTCGCTACCGGCAGGGGTGGTGCGCACCAGGTATTTAGACTCGGGTAACGAGGGTGGGCCGGCATGCCAGTACATGCCTCCGCGCACATGGGCGGCCTCTGCCTGAGCCTCCTCCAAAGCCTCAAAAACGGATACAGCGTCAATGTACTGGCGGGCAACGGCTGCGCTGGTTTCTAGCATCTGGTTGAAATTTCGGTATAAAAGTCTGTTTTTGATTTTTATACCGAAATGTATTTAAAAACAATATATTGAACAACATTTAAAAAGAATTTTCCATGCACCCAGCCATCCCCATCCGCTACATCGAACCCGTGTTCCGCCCGCCCAGCGAGGCGCAGTCGCTCATCCTGCCGGTGACCAACGGCTGCTCGTGGAACAAATGCACCTACTGCGAGATGTACACCGCGCCGCAGAAGAAGTTTCAGCTGCGCGACGAGGCCGAGATGCTGGCCGCCATCCAAAGCTGCGGCGAGCGGTTTGGCCCGCATGTGCAGCGCGTGTTTCTGGGCGATGGCGATGCGCTGGTGCTGTCCACCCGCCGCCTGCTGCCGCTGCTGCAAGCCATCCGCACGCACCTGCCCAGGGTGCGCCGCATTTCCAGCTACTGCCTGCCGCGCAATGTGCGCAACAAGTCGGTGGCCGAGTTGCAAGAGTTGCGCGAGGCGGGCCTGTCGCTGGTGTACGTGGGGGCCGAATCGGGCGACGACGAGGTGCTGCGCAAGGTGAGCAAGGGCGAAACCTATGAGAGCACCCGCGACGCGCTGGACAAGCTGGGCGCGGCGGGCATCACCCGCTCGGTGATGCTGCTCAACGGCCTGGGCGGCCAGGTGCTGTCAGCCCAGCACGCGGCCAACTCGGCCCGGCTGATCAACGCCACGCAGCCGGAGTTTCTGGCCACGCTGGTGGTGAGCTTTCCGCAGGGCGAGCAGCGGTTCAGGCAGGGCTTTCCTGAATGGGAGCCGCTGGATCAGCCGGGGCTGTTTGCCGAAATGGCGCAGTTTCTGCAAGCCCTGGAGCTGAAGCGCACCGTCTTCCGCAGCGACCACGCCTCCAACTGGCTGGTGCTCAAGGGCATGCTGGGTGCCGAAAAAGACCGCCTGCTGGCCGAAGTGGCCCAGGCCATGCGCCAGCCAGAAGCCGCGCCCTTGCGGGCGGCTTGGCAGCGGGGGTTGTGAGGTGTGTGTGCCGTGAGATGGATTTTTTTATCATCCATTGGATTACACTGAACCCATGATCACCATTGCCGAACTGCCCGAATACATCCGTCGAGCAGAAAAACTGCTGAGCGTTTCGGAGCGACTGGACATCGTGAACTATCTGGCCACCCACCCCAAGGCGGGTGACTTGATGGAAGGTACGGGCGGTGTGCGCAAGCTGCGCTGGGGCCGGGGATCACAGGGAAAGTCAGGCGGCGTTCGTGTGATCTATTACGTTCATAGCGAGGCAATGCCGTTGTACCTGCTGACCCTGTTTGCAAAAAATGAACGCGCCAACCTCAGTCAGGCAGAGCGCAACGAGCTGGCAGGTCTGGTTGACCTGCTGGTACACCTCTGGTTTGAATCCTGAAAGGAACACAGACACATGACACAGGCATTCGACAGCATCCGGCAAGGACTCAATGAGGCCATTGCCCACGCCAAATCGCAAAAAATCAACGAACAATCGGACAGCGTCAAGCTGTACCAGCCTCACGCAGTGGATGTGTCGGGGCTACGCCAGCGGCTGAATTTCACCCAGGAACAGTTTGCGGCCCGTTTCGGCTT
>CALMMY010000212.1 GCA_937868695.1 uncultured Comamonadaceae bacterium | reverse complement strand
AACCACCACCTGCACAAGAGCGTGTTCATCGGCGAAATCAAGGCCGACGGCCAGTTCAACGTGGTCTGGAAGACCCCTGGCCCTGTGAAGGCCAAGCCCTGGAGCCCCTTCATCGAAGGCAACGACAAGAAGAAAGACGAACCCGAGAAGAAGTGATGCCACCGGCAGCCCCCGCTGCCTGGAACCGCACACCAGAAAAAACCGCCTTCGGGCGGTTTTTTCATTTTGATGCAATTTCGGTGGTGAGGCGGCCGGGTAGCCGGGCTGCCCTGCCGTTTCCCCATCCCTCCTGTACGCCATGCGGCGTATTTCCAGATAGCCCCAAGCCCCGCAGAATGCCTTTCACCGTGGCGGAGTGTCCGTGGCCTGTGGCCGGATGCCTGCCCCGTCCGTTGCCAGCCTGCCGGGCCTGGCCGGAACCAGAGGAAGGAAACTGTTTCATGCGAACTTGGATTTCAGGCTGGCGCAGCCTGGGGTTGTCATTGATGGTGTTGTTGATGGCCTCGAACGCGCATGCGCTGAGCGCAGAGGCCGTCAAAGGCATGTCGGTGGGTGACACCGACGCGCGTGTCGAGGCTCTCGGCAAGGCGCTGACCGATGCCGCCGATGAGCGCACCGCTGCCTTCATCCAGGCGCTGTCGGACGATGCCGTCAAGGTGGCGGGCGAGCAGGTGCTGGTGGTGCGCGACGGCGCAGGCACCGACCCCGTGACCGGCCAGGCCGTGCCCGTGCCCGACACGGCGGAAGATGTCATCAACAACAACCGCATGCGCACCGAGCTGGACACGGCGCTGGCCGCACTCAAGCTGTTCACGGGCGACACCGCCGTGCGCCTGGCCGCCGTGGCCAACCTGATCAAGGAGCCCAGCCCCGCCTTGCTGCCCCTGCTGGACAAAGCCCTGGCCGACGAAAAAAACACCGAGGTGCGAGAGCAACTGGCGCTGGCCCGCTCGGCCGCCCTGCTCAGCAGCGAAGACCCGGCCCAGCGCCTGGCCGCAGCCAAGGCCCTGGCCGACAGCAAAACGCCCGCCACCCAGCTGCTGCTGAACCAGCGCCTGGCCGACGAAAGCGATGTCGCCGTCAAGTCGGCCATCCAGGCCAGCCTCAAGGCCATCGGCGAGAGCCTGAAAGTGGGCGAGTACCTGGGCACGCTGTTCACCGGCATCAGCCTGGGCTCGGTGCTGTTGCTGGTGGCGCTGGGGCTGGCCATCACCTACGGGCTGATGGGCGTGATCAACATGGCCCACGGCGAGCTGATGATGATCGGTGCCTACGCCACCTATGTGGTGCAGGGCCTGTTCCGCAGCTACCTGCCGGGGGCGTTCGACTGGTATCTGCTGGTGGCGCTGCCGGTGGCCTTCACCGTGTCGGCCCTGGTGGGTGCGGCGATGGAGCGCGGTGTGCTGCGCTTTCTGTATGGCCGTCCGCTGGAAACGCTGCTGGCCACCTGGGGCATCAGCCTGGTGCTGATGCAGGCGGTGCGCAGCCTGTTCGGGGCGCAGAACGTCGGTGTCGAAAACCCCGTGTGGATGAGCGGCGGCGTGCAGGTGCTGGCCAACCTCACCTTGCCCTACAACCGCCTGGTCATCATCGCCTTTGCCGCCGCCGTGCTGCTGGGCATGGGCTTTCTGATCGGCAAGACCCGGCTGGGGCTGTTTGTGCGCGGCGTGACGCAGAACCGCCCCATTGCCAGCTGCATGGGCGTGAACACCGCCCGCATCGACACCTATGCCTTTGCACTGGGCTCCGGCATCGCCGGTCTGGCCGGCTGTGCGCTGAGCCAGGTGGGCAACGTGGGGCCTGATCTGGGCCAGAACTACATCGTCGATGCCTTCATGGTGGTGGTGGTGGGCGGTGTGGGCCAGCTGGCCGGTGCCGTCTATGCCGCCCTGGGCCTGGGGCTGGCCAGCAAGCTGCTGGAAGGCTGGACCGGGGCCGTGCTGGCCAAGATCGCCGTGCTGGTTTTCATCATCATCTTCATCCAAAAACGACCTCAGGGCATCTTTGCCATGAAGGGCCGTTCCGCCGAGGCTTGACCATGAGCAACCCGACTCCCCCTTCCAAACCGGCCTCCAGGTCGGCTTCCAGGCCGACCTTCCCGGCTGCCATGCCCGCGCCCGCCGTGGCCCTGCCTGCCCGCCCACCCCTGCTGAGCCGCACCGGCTGGACGGCCTTTGCCGTGGCCCTGCTGGTGGTGTGTGCCCTGGCACCCGTGCTCAACCTGTGGGTGCCCCAGGGCAGCCTGTTCCACCTCAGCGACTACGGCGTGGCGCTGGTGGGCAAGATCATGTGCTTTGCCATCTGCGCACTGGCGATGGACTTGATCTGGGGCTACACCGGCATCCTCAGCCTGGGCCACGGCCTGTTCTTCGCGCTGGGCGGCTATGTGATGGGCATGTACCTGATGCGCCAGATCGGCACCGACGGCAACTACAAAAGCGAGCTGCCCGACTTCATGGTGTTTCTGGACTGGAAAGAGCTGCCCTGGCACTGGGCCTTGAGCGACAGCTTTGTGGCCACGCTCATCCTCATCGTGCTGGTGCCCGGTCTGGTGGCCTTTGTGTTTGGCTACTTTGCCTTCCGCTCGCGCATCAAGGGCGTGTACTTCTCCATCATCACCCAGGCCATGACGTTTGCGGCCATGCTGCTGTTCTTCCGCAACGAAACCGGCTTTGGCGGCAACAACGGCTTCACCGA
>CALMMY010000211.1 GCA_937868695.1 uncultured Comamonadaceae bacterium | reverse complement strand
CCATGCAGGTTGCGCAGGATGATCTGGGCCAGGCGGATGCTGTTTTCTGCGCGCTCGGTGTAGCGGCCCAGCCAGAACAGGTTTTCGGCGGCTCGGCTGGTGACGGGGCGTTTGGCCTGTGCCATTGCCAGCGTGGTGGGGGCGCTTTGCAGCAGGCTGGTGGCATCGACCTTGCCCTGGGTGATGACCCAGCAGTCGGCGCTGCTGCCACCGGCTTGCATGGAGGCCATCAGCTCGCCGCGCGGGGCCAGCCGCACCAGGCCGCCGGGCAGCACGCGCCAGGATTGCGGGCCATCGGCCAGCACGTACACGCGCAGCATGGCTGAGCGGGGGGCAATGTGCTCGCCCGTCCAGGTGGGGGTCTGGGCCAGTGGCAGGTAGGACTGGATGGTGAAGTCGTCGGGCTGGCGCTGGATGTGCGCACCCAGCCGCTCCAGTGCCTTGGGGCTGAGGCGTTGCCCCATCTGGGTGGGTTGGCTTGTGCTGGGGTAGGTGGGCTTGATCACGCTGCTCTTGAGGTGGGGCAGCACGCGCAGCATGGCGGCCTGCTCGCCGCACCACCAGGTGGGCAGGGCGGGCAGCAACAGTTCTTCGCCCAGCAGGTGGCGCGAGATGGCGGGCAAAAAACCCAGCAGTGCGCTGGATTCCAGCGGGGCCGAGCCGGGGGTGTTGGCCAGCAGCACATTGCCCGCCCGCATCACTTGCAGCAGGCCGGGCACGCCCAGGGCCGAGTCGCTGCGCAGCTCCAGCGGGTCCAGCCATTCGTCGTCCATGCGCTTGATCAGGGCATCCACCCGCTCCAGGCCGCTGAGGGTTTTGAGGTAGAGCTTTTGGTCGCGCACGGTCAGGTCGCTGCCTTCGACCAGACTCAGGCCCAGGTAGCGGGCCAGGTAGGCGTGCTCGAAGTAGGTTTCGTTGTACGGGCCGGGTGTCAGCAGGGCAATGCGGGCGGCCGGGCCGTTGGGGGCCATGACCTTGATGCCGTCAATGAGTGCCTGGTAGCTGGCAGCCAGGCGCTGCACCTTCATGCCCATGAAGGCCTTGGGAAACTGGCGGGCAATGGCGATGCGGTTTTCGAGCAGGTAGCCCAGGCCGGACGGGGCCTGGGTGCGCTGCGACACCACGCGCCAGCCGCCATCGGGGCCGCGCGCCAGGTCAAAGGCGGCGATGTTGAGCCAGGTGTCGCCCAGGGGTTGGACTCCGTGCAGCGCACGCAGGTAGCCGGGGTGGCCTTGGATCAGGGCCGGTGGCAGCAGACTGCGGCGCAGCAGCTCACGGGGGCCGTAGATGTCGGCCATGATGAGGTTGAGCAAACGGGTGCGTTGCAGCACACCGGCTTCGATGCTGGCCCAGCTTTCCGGGGTGATGATGGTGGGCAGCAAGTCCAGAGACCAGGGGCGTTGCATACCCTGGGCGGCATCGGCATAGACGTTGTAGGTCACGCCGTTGTCGCGGATCTGCCTGGCCAGGCTTTGCGCCCGGCGGTTGAGTTCGCCCATGCCCTCCAGGCCGACGTGCCTGAAAAAATCGGCCCAGTGCGGACGCAGGCGCTCGCTGTCGGGCTCGCGCAGTTCGTCCAGGTGGCCGGGCGAGGCTTCAAGCGCCCAATCCTGGGCCAGCACCGCCGGGTCAGGAGGGGTGGGGGGAGAAAAGAGGGGCAAGGAAAATTCGCTCACGATTTAAGTATGCAGCGAATGTATGCGATCCGGGTTTACCCGATGCGCTCGGGAAACCATGCAGTTGGCCACTGCGGGGCTGCGTCTGGATAACCCAGCCCCGCAGCTCCCCATCATTGCCGCAGATCCAGCGTGAACGGGAATTCACGGCTGACAGCGGCCGGTGCCACTTCCATCTTGCCGGGGGTGTGCCCCAGCTGGAAGAAGCGCGCCAGGCGGCGGCTTTCGGCTTCGTAGGAGTTGATGGGGAAGGTGTCGTAGTTGCGGCCACCGGGGTGGACGATGTGGTACTGGCAGCCGCCCAGCGACTTGTTGGACCAGGTGTCCACAATGTCGAACGTCAGCGGGCCGTGGGTGCCGATGGTGGGGTGCAGGGCCGAAGGCGGGTTCCAGGCCTTGTAGCGCACACCGGCCACGTACTGCCCGGCCACACCCGTGGGTTGCAGGGGCAGTGCCTTGCCGTTGCAGGTGATGACGTAGCGGCTGTCGTTGTAGCCGCTGACATGCACTTCCATGCGCTCCAGCGACGAGTCCACATAGCGCACCGTGCCGCCTGACGAGCCTTCTTCGCCCATCACGTGCCAGGGCTCCAGGGCGTTGCGCAGCGTTACCTCAATGCCCCGCGCGGCCACCTGGCCCACAAGTGGGAAGCGGAACTCGAAGTGCGGCTCGAACCAGGCCATCTCGAAGGCGAATCCGGCCTGGCGCAGGTCGTCGATCACATCCTCGAAGTCCATGCGCACAAAGGTGGGCAGCAGGCAGCGGTCATGCAGCTCGGTGCCCCAGCGGGTGAGCTTGCCGCGCCAGGGTTTTTCCCAGAAACGGGCGACCAGCGCGCGCAGCAGCAGTTGCTGGGCCACGCTCATGCGGGCGTGCGGGGGCATTTCAAACGCACGCAGCTCCAGCAGGCCCAGTCGGCCTGTGGACGAGTCGGGTGAGTACAGCTTGTCGATACAGAACTCGCTGCGGTGGGTGTTGCCGGTCACGTCCACCAGGATGTTGCGCAGCGTGCGGTCCACCAGCCACGGGGGCATGGCATCGCCGTGGGTCTGGCGGTTGGCATCGATCTGGTTGAGCGCGATTTCCAGCTCGTACAGCTGGTCGTTGCGGGCCTCGTCCACACGCGGAGCCTGGGAGGTGGGGCCGATGAACAGGCCGCTGAACAGGTAGCTCAGGCTGGGGTGGTTGTGCCAGTAGGCCACTAGGCTGCCCAGCAGCTCGGGGCGACGCAGGAAGGGGCTGTCGGTGGGCGTGGCTCCGCCCATCACAAAGTGGTTGCCGCCGCCGGTGCCGGTGTGGCGGCCATCGGTCATGAACTTTTCGGCGCACAGGCGGGTCTGGTGCGCGGCTTCGTACAGGAACTCGGTGTGCTCCACCAGCTCGCCCCAGTTGTGTGCGGGGTGGATGTTGACTTCGATCACGCCGGGGTCGGGCGTGACTTGCAGCATCTTCAGGCGCGGGTCGCGCGGAGGTGGGTAGCCTTCGAGCACGATGGCCATGCCCAGTTTCTCTGCGGTGGCTTCCACGGCAGCCAGCAGGTCGAGGTAGTCCTCCAGATGGGCCATCGGCGGCATGAAGACGTACAGGTGGCTGCTTTTGCCGCCGTTTTCGGTTTCGGACTTGGGGCCGTTGGCGCGGTGGGGGTCGCGGGCTTCCACGCACAGGGCCGTGCGGGTGAGCCAGGCAGCCGATTCGCCGCGCTGCGGATATTTGCCATTGGCGGGCTGGCCCGGTACGGCGATGTTGCCCTGGCCGTCGTCGGCGTTGTAGGCCATGGCGGGCGGGGCCTGTGTGGGGTCGGCAGGCACATAGCTGCTGTTTTGCAGCGACACGGTGCCGCCTTCGGCAAAGCCGCCACCCATCTGGTGGGGGGCGTACTGCTGGCGGGTGGCCGTGCCTTCGGGCAGGGCATCGCGCGGGGTGCTGGGGTCTTGCTCGATGTGGTAGGGGTAGTCGGCAGCCGACACCCAAGGCAACGAGTCCAGCGGCAGGCGGTAACCCATCGGTGAATCACCGGGGATGAGGTACATGCGCTCGTCGCGGAAGAACCACGGGCCGGTGGACCAGATGCTGCCGCCCAGGCGGGGGCGTGCATCGGCCTTGGCCTGGTGGGCTTGCAGCGGCAGCACGTAGCCCACGGTGGCTTCCAGCCCCTGGCTGAACACGCGGCGCAGGCGCACGCGCTCCATTTCATCGCTCAGCTTGGAGTCGAACGGATCCACGTTGACCGGCAGCTTGCGCTCGCGCCACAGGTAGTACCAGGTGTCTTCGTAACCGGGGGTGATGTACTGGGTGGAGAGGCCCAGCTTGCGGGCCAGCGCCTGGGTGAAGCGGCGGGCATCGTCGGCGGTGTAGCTGGCGGGTGCGCGCTCGTCGGCAAACAGCGTGGGGTTGTTCCAGATGGGCTTGCCATCGGCACGCCAGAAGATGGACAGCGCCCAGCGGGGCAGCTGCTCGCCGGGGTACCACTTGCCCTGGCCCAGGTGCAAAAAGCCGCCGTCGCCGTATTCGGCACGCAGGCGGTGTACCAGCTCGGTGGCGTAGCCGCGCTTGGTGGGGCCCAGGGCATCGGTGTTCCACTCGGCGGCATCGCGGTCGGCGGTGGCCACAAAGGTGGGCTCGCCGCCCATGGTCAGGCGCACATCGCCCGCTTCGAGTTTGCGGTCCACATCGGCACCGAGTGCCTGCACGCGCGCCCACTGCTCGTCGGTGTAGGGCAGGGTGACGCGGGGTGATTCATAAATGCGGGTGACCTGCATGTGGTGTTTGAATTCCACCTCGCACTTGTCCACACCGCCCGAAACCGGGGCTGCACTGGAGGGCTGGGGCGTGCAAGCCAGCGGTACGTGGCCTTCGCCAGCCAGTAGGCCGGAGGTGGGATCGAGGCCGATCCAGCCCGCGCCGGGCAGGAAGACTTCGCACCAGGCGTGCAGGTCGGTGAAGTCTTTTTCGGGGCCATTGGGGCCGTCGATGGACTTGACATCGGCGGTCAGCTGGATGAGGTAGCCCGACACGAAGCGTGCGGCCAGGCCCAGGTGGCGCAGCAGTTGCACCAGCAGCCAGCC
>CALMMY010000210.1 GCA_937868695.1 uncultured Comamonadaceae bacterium | reverse complement strand
TGATGGCCTGGGCGCACGCCACGCCCATGCTGGCCACGCTGCACGGGATGCTGTTTCCCGCAAACAGCGGCAGCGACTTCAGCCCCTGGCTGGACGATGTGCTGGCCGACCTGGTGCGCTCGGGCGCGGTGGGGTTGGACGGCGAGGCGGTGTTCAACCGCTGACAGACCATTCAACCTGGAATAAACTTGCTAATCGAAGTTTCAACTTTCGATCAGCATAAAAATGATTCCCCGCCACGCATCCACTACTCTGCAACGGTTGGCCAACGGCTTTCCGGTGCTGGCCATCACCGGGCCGCGCCAATCGGGCAAAACCACGCTGGCACGGGCGTTGTTTGGCCACAAGCCCTATGTGTCGCTGGAAAACCCCGAGGAGCGCGAGTTTGCGCAGACCGACCCCAAGCGGTTTCTGGCCCGGTTTGCCGAGGGCGCGGTGCTGGACGAAGTGCAACGCTGCCCGGCCCTGCTGTCGTGGCTGCAAACCCTGGTGGATGAGCGCCAACGTATGGGCGACTTTGTACTGACAGGCTCGGCACAGTTTGACCTGATGGCGGGCATCACCCAGTCGCTGGCTGGGCGGGTGGGTCGGGTAGAGCTGCTGCCGCTGTCGGGGGCCGAGCTGGCAGGCGAAGGACTGGGCACTGGCCTGGATGCCCTTCTGCTCAAAGGCGGCTACCCCAGCCTGTATGACCGGGATGTGCTGCCCGGCGACTGGTTTCCCAACTACGTGAGTACCTATCTGGAGCGCGATGTGCGCCAGCTGCTGGCCGTGCGCGACCTGAGCCAGTTTCAGCGTTTTGTGCGCATGTGCGCTGCCCGCTCGGGACAGCTGCTGAACCTGGCGGCACTGGGGGCCGACTGCGGCATCTCGGCGGTCACGGCCCGGCAGTGGCTGTCGGTGCTGGAAACCAGTTACCTGTGCTTTCAGCTGCCGCCTTACCACGCGAATTTTGGCAAGCGCCTGACCAAAACACCCAAGCTGTATTTTCTGGATGTGGGTCTGATGGCCTGGCTGCTGGGCATCCGCGATGCCGCCAGCCTGTCCACTCATGCGGCGCGGGGTGCGCTGTTTGAAACCTGGGTGGTGTCCGAGTTGGTGAAGCGGCGCTTCAATGTCGGGCAACGGGCTGATCTGTATTTCTGGCGCGACAACGCAGGCCACGAAGTGGATGTGGTCTACGAAACACCGCAGGGGCTGCAAGGCGTGGAAGTCAAATCGGGCAGCACATTTGCCACCGACTGGCCCAAGGCCATCCACCGCTGGACGGCGCTGGTCACCGATCAGCCTGCATGCCCGCCGCGCATCGTGTTTGGCGGCGAAGGCACCTACAGCCGACAGGGATGCGATGTGCAGGGCTGGCAGGCATTTGCCACCCAGCCAGACGGCGCAGCTGCGGCCTGAACAGGCCGCTCAGGCCCAGGTTCTCAGGCACGCCGCTGGTTGCCTGCCGGGCCGGCGGAGGCCGGGTTGGCACAGGCAGCGGCCACCTGGGTGGCCAG
>CALMMY010000209.1 GCA_937868695.1 uncultured Comamonadaceae bacterium | reverse complement strand
CGGCTGATGAGGCTGACCACTTCCACGCCTTCGATGTTTTTGATGCCATCCAGGTGTTTGATGCCGAAGGCACCTGCACCGGCCAGGGCAACTTTGATGGTTTTGCTCATGATTGGTTGTTCTCCAAAATAACGTGTCCCACCGCCGTGTTGGAGGCGGGTACATGGTAGAAGCGGTGCTTGACAGTGGGTACTGTCGAGTTGTTTGCTGCGCCTGGATGACCGCCCCCGGCTCCATCCGCGCAGTCGGCCATTGCGCCACGGGCAATCAGCCACATCACCAGCTCGATGCCTTCGCTGCCAGCCTCGCGCACATAGTCGATGTGCGGTGTGGCGGCTGCGGCTGCGGGGTGGGCAATCAGCTGGTCCAGCCAGGCGTTGTCCCACTCCCGGTTGATGAGGCCGGCGCGTGCGCCCTGCAACTGGTGGCTCATGCCGCCTGTGCCCCAGATGTGGATGTTCAAATCCTGGTCGTAGCTGGCCACCGCACGGGCAATGGCTTTGCCCAGATTGAAGCAGCGCTGGCCGCTGGGCACGGGGTACTGCACCACGTTGACGGCAAACGGAATCACAGGGCAGGGCCAGGCATCCTTCACCGGGTCCAGCTCGCCGCACATCAGGGAGAGCGGCACGGTCAGGCCGTGGTCCACCGTCATTTTGTTGACGATGGTCAGGTCAAAGTCCTGCTGGATGACCGACTGTGCAATGTGGCTGGCCAGCTCGGGGTGGCCCTTGACCACGGGCACGGGGCGCGGGCCCCAGCCCTCGTCGGCAATGGCGTATTCGGCAGCGGTGCCAATGGCGAAGGTGGGAATCAGATCCAGACTGAATGCATTGGCGTGGTCGTTGTAGACCAGAAAGATCACATCGGGCTTGTTGTCCTTCATCCACTGCTTGGAGTATTCATAGCCCTTGAACACAGGTTGCCAATAAGGCTCGTGGGTTTTGCCCAGATCCATGGCGGCACCGATGGCAGGCACATGCGAGGTGTAAACGGAGGCGGTGATTCTGGCCATGCTCAGGCTCCCTGTTTCTGTGGCTGGTCAAGGCGGCCGGATTGACCTTGCGGCTGGCGGTGGGCCTGGGCATCGCCGTCTTCGCCGACGTAGCGGTTGCCTTCGGCGCTGCGGCCTCCGGCCATCATCATGGCGCGGTACTCGTCTTCGGTCATGCCGGTCATGCTGCCTGCCATCTGCTGAAAGCTCTTGCCATCGGTCGCGCCGATCTTGGCCAGGAAGTAGATGTTGCCGCCGGTGCGCATGCACCAGTTCAGATCGCGGGCCAGCACGGCCTGCTTCTGCTCTTCGGTCATGGCCCACTCATCCAGGTAGGCACGTTCGTTGGCCTTGAAACGCTCGCGGTTGGCCGCCGTCATCAGGCTCATGCAAAACTGGTTGAGCCAATAGCCTTTGCGGCTTTGCTCGGCATCGAAAATGATGGTGCCGGGCACGTCTAGGTAGGGTTTTTCAAGGGCCATGATTCAGATTTCCTCGGGCCAATACAGGCGCATGGGGTTGGCCACCAGCAGCTTGTGCTGCAACTCAGGCGTGGTGG
>CALMMY010000208.1 GCA_937868695.1 uncultured Comamonadaceae bacterium | reverse complement strand
CCCGCCATCCCGGCACGGCTCGCTGCGCTGCGTGTGGGGGCGCAGACAGAAATGCGGCTGCCATTTCGGTTCTCGTTGCACCGTTTGGCCGCTTTTTCCTTTTCCTGCGTGTCCCCGCATTCCGGTGCAGGCGCACACGGGATCGCACGGGCAAGGGGTGAGCCGTCCGACAATCTCTGCTCGCAGTGTGCGGAGGACGGCTCACCCCTTGTTCGGGCGCAGCGTGAAGCAACGCCTTCTGAACCCGGCAGACCCCTGGTCACAGCCTGAGCCACCACATCTGACTGTGGATGGCTATTTTTCTTTGGGGCTGAACGCAATCGTCAGTGTGCCGGGAACCCGGCCATTTTCATCGCGGGGCAGGCGGGCTGTGCGATCCAGTGCCTTGAGCACAGCCTCATCCCAGCTGGGCACACCGCTGCTTTTGACAATGCGCCGTGAAGCCACCGTTCCATCGGGCAGGGTGCGCACCTCCACCTCTGCCGTGGGGTTGCCCGAGATGGTGTCTGTGAACACGATGTTGGGCCGCACCGCACTGACAATCCGCCCGGCATAGCCAGCCGAAGGCCCGCCGGGCGTTCCGCCGGTGGCAGGGCCCACAGACGGCCCGCTTGACTGCTTGGCTGTTCCCGTGCTGCCCGCCTCTCCGCTGGCATTGGCCATGCCCATGATGCGCTTTTGCACTTCGGCCCTGTCCTTCGCAGCTTGCGCAGCCTGGGCTTTGTCGGCCACTTCCTGTGCACGTTTGTCTCGGGCTGCTTTTTCCCTGGCTTCTTTCGTTTCCTTTTCTTTGCTGGCTTTCTCTTTGGCTGCTTTTTCTTGCGCCAGTTTGTCTTTCTCAGCTTTGTCTTTTGCAGCCTTTTCTTTTGCGGCTTTTTCAGCGGCTTTGCGTTCAAGTTCGGCCTGCTGGCGGGCCTGCTGCTCTTTTTTCTCTTGCAGTTGGCGTTTGGCTTGCTCCCGCTCGCGCTGTTGTTGCAGTGCAATGTCGGCCTGTGCTTTTGCAGGCTCCTCCACAGGCGGGGCTTTTTCGGTTGGCCTGACTGGCTGTGGCGCTGGTTGGGGCGGGGGGGCAGCCTTGGTTTCTTCTCCCTCGCGCTCGGTTGAATCGGGGCCTTCGTCCACCAGGCGGGGGGCTGCACTTTGCGGCATGCGTGCCCACAATTCTGCTTGGGCCACCGCCGTCGTGGTTTGTTTTTGCCAACCGATGCCCCAGGTCAGGGCCGCCACCAGCAAGGCGTGGGCAACCAGCGCCATCAGCAGCGACCCCAGCCAACGGCTGTCTGCCGGGGGCATCAGGCTGGCGGCGGTCGCTGTCAGGGCGTGCTGGGTGGGCGGTGGTTTCAGGCTCATGGCGGTGCGCGGCGCGAAAGTCAGGGGGGCATGGCCCGTCAGGGTGTGGTCTGCACCGACAGACCCACCCGCTGCACGCCAGCGCGTTGCAGCGTGTCCATTACCTTGACCACGGTTTCGTACTTCACGCTTTTGTCGGCGGCGATCACCACGGGCACGTCTTTGGCGGGCAAGCCAGTGGCTTGCTGCACAGCGGTGACGCGGCTGGCCAGGTCGCGCACGGTTGCAGCGGTGGTGGTGCTGCTGCCTTCCTTGATCTGCAATTGCTCGTTCTTGTCGATCAGCACCTGAATCACCCGGTCGGGGGCTTTGGCCGCTTTGCCGACGCTGGGCAGGTTGATGACGCTGGGCGCAATCAGCGGAGCCGTGACCATGAAGATGATCAGCAGCACCAGCATCACGTCGATGAAGGGCACCATGTTGATTTCGGCAATCGGTCGCCGTCCACCACGGCCCCGGCCTTTGGAAGCTACTGCGGGCATGTGTCTGTCCTGGTCGCGGGTTGAAACATCGGGCGCATCAGTGGCCGGATGCCGTAGTGGTGCTGGCACCCAGGTTGCGCTGCAAGATGTTGGAGAACTCTTCCATGAAGGTTTCCAGTCCGTTGGCAATGCGGTCGATGTCGTGCGAGTAGCGGTTGTAGGCCACCACCGCCGGAATGGCGGCAAACAGGCCAATGGCCGTGGCCACCAGCGCCTCGGCAATGCCAGGGGCCACAGTGGCCAGCGTCACCTGCTCCATAGAAGCCAGGCCGGTGAAGGCGTGCATGATGCCCCACACGGTGCCGAACAGGCCCACATACGGCGACACCGAGCCCACCGTGGCCAGGTAGGCCAGGCTGGACTCGATCACGTCCAGCTCGCGTTGCAGGCTGGCACGCATGGCGCGGCGGGCTCCGTCGAGCAGAGCGCCGGGGTCGGTGATGCGGCGCTCGCGCAGCTTCTGGTACTCGCGCATGCCGTTGGCAAATATGCGCTCCATCGGCCCGCCGTTGCGGGCATTCTGGTTGGCGGCGGCGTACAGGTCATTCAGGCTGGTGCCCGACCAGAAATTGCGCTCGAACTCCTCATTCAGTTTGACCACCTGCTTCAGGGCAAAGGCTTTGCGGAAGATGGCTGTCCAACTGGTGACGGAGCCGATCACCAGCAAAGCCACCACCAGTTGCACGACCCAGCTGGCGTGCAGCAGCAATTGAACGATGGACAGGTTGTTGCTCATGGGAGTCAGGGGTTGGGTGAAGATGGAACGGAGGTGGAAGAGGTCAGAGTGCGGGCAAAGTGGTTCAGGCGGCGGCCAGACAGCCTTGCAAAACCTGTTCCACCCCCTTGGGCATGCGCTGGGGCCGCATGCGCTGGGCATCGACCCAGCTGGAGCGGATGACCCCTTCGCACAGCAGCACGGCATCCGTGGAAGGGGTTTGTGTGCCAGAAGTTCCCGCTTCTGGTGCTTGGGGCTGCAACCAGGCTTGCTGGACGATGGTGGCACTGGCCCGTCCCAGCTCGCTCAAGCGCACGGTGACGCACACCAAGTCATCCAGCCGAGCCGGGCGGTGGTATTTGATCTGGGCATCGGTTACCACGAACATGCCCCCCGTCTCGTCTTTCAATGCCTGTTGTCCCAGGCCCAGGCTGCGCAGCCATTCGGTGCGGGCACGCTCAAAAAATTTCAGGTAATTGGCATAGAACACGATGCCGCCCGCATCGGTGTCTTCCCAGTACACCCGAATGGGCCATTCAAACACAGGGTTCACAGCACCCGCTCCAGCCGGGCAATGGCCTCGTGCAATTGGGCCATGCTGTTGGCCGTGGAAAAGCGGATGAAGCGTTGTGGGTTGGCGGTGCCAAAGTCGCGCCCCGGTGTGGCGGCCAGGTGGGCACGTTTCATCAGCTCAAACGCAAAGTCCCAGCTGCCGTGCTGGGGGCTATCGGCATCCAACCCCCAGGCCCGGCAGGCAGCGCTGCAATCGGCCCAGGCGTAAAACGCGCCATCGGGCAGCACGGGCACGCTCAGGCCCAGGCGGTTGAGTTCAGGAATGAAGTAGTCGCGCCGGGCCTTGAACTCGGCACGGCGGTGCTCGTACTCGGCCAGGCTTTCGGGCTCGAAGCAGGCCAGGGCCGCCAACTGGCTGACGGTGCTGGGACAAATGAACAGGTTTTGTGCCAGCCGCTCAATGGCGGGCACCAGTGCGGGCGGCACCACCAGCCAGCCCAGCCGCCAGCCCGTCATGTTGAAGTATTTGGAAAAGCTGTTGATGCTGATGATGTCGTCGCCCAGGCGCTCGCCACCTTCGCCTACCAGCCCCAGGGCGGATTGGCCATAGGTGTCGTCGTGGCTCAGGCCCAGGTAAATCTCGTCGATCAGCGTGATGCCACCGTGCGCACTCACCACCTGGGCAATGCGGCGCATTTCGTCGGGGTGGATGGAGGTGCCCGTGGGGTTGGATGGCGAAGCCAGCAGCACACCCCGCGTGCGTGGCCCCCATGCGGCACGCACCTGCTCGGCATTCAGCTGAAAGCGTTGTTCTGCCGTGGTGGGCAGCAGCACTGCCTTGCCCTCGGCGGCGCTCACAAAATGGCGGTTGCAGGGGTAGCTGGGGTCGGGCATCAGCACTTCGTCGCCCGCATC
>CALMMY010000207.1 GCA_937868695.1 uncultured Comamonadaceae bacterium | reverse complement strand
CCAGTTCATAGCCTTCACGGCGCATGTTTTCCAGCAGGATGGTCAGGTGCAGTTCACCGCGACCAGCCACTTCGAAAATACCGTCTTCAGAGGTTTCTTTCACACGCAGAGCCACGTTGTGCTGCAATTCTTTTTGCAGTCGATCCCAAATCTGGCGGCTGGTGACGTACTTGCCTTCGCGACCAGCCAACGGGCTGGTGTTGACGCAGAAATTCATGGTCAGAGTGGGTTCATCCACCTTCAGCATGGGCAGGGGTACAGGCTTCTGTGTATCGGTCACGGTCACACCGATGCCAATGTCGGCAATGCCGTTGATCAGCACGATGTTGCCAGGGCCAGCCTCGGTCACTTGTACGCGATCCAGCCCCTGGAAGGTCAGCACCTGGTTGATGCGTCCCTTGACGGTGTTGCCATCGGGCCCCTCCATCACCAGCACATCCATACCGGGCTTGATGGTGCCCTGGCTGATGCGCCCCACGCCAATGCGGCCCACGAAGGTGGAAAAGTCCAATGCAGAAATTTGCAGCTGCAACGGGGCCTCAGGGTCACCCAGCTGTGCTGGCACGTGCTTGAGCACGGTGTCAAACAGGGCCGACATGTCAGGCCCCCACTGGGCACCGGCTTCGCCTTCTTCCAGTGAAGACCAGCCGTTGATACCCGAGGCATACACCACAGGGAAGTCCAGCTGCTCATCGGAAGCACCCAGTTTGTCAAACAGGTCAAAGGCAGCGTTCACGACCTTGTCAGGATTGGCACCGGGCTTGTCCACCTTGTTGACCACCACGATGGGCTTCAGGCCCAATGCCAACGCCTTTTTGGTCACAAAACGGGTCTGGGGCATGGGGCCTTCTTGTGCATCGATCAGCAGCAGCACGCCGTCCACCATCGACAGTGCACGCTCCACTTCGCCGCCAAAGTCCGCGTGGCCGGGGGTGTCCACGATGTTGATGTGGGTGTCTTTCCAGCTCACGGCGCAGTTTTTGGCCAGGATGGTGATACCACGCTCACGTTCAATGGCGTTGTTGTCCATCACGGTGTCCACCACTTTTTCGTGGTCGGCAAAGGTGCCAGACTGGCGCAGCAGCTGATCGACCATGGTGGTTTTACCGTGGTCAACGTGGGCAATGATGGCAATGTTTCGGATTTGTTTGATGCTCATGGCACTTCCTGGTCAATGGTTCAAGTCTTGGAAATCAGGGGCAGGCAGAGGTTGCCTGGGTCAATATGTGTTCTATTTCAATCGGATTCAGCAGCCGCACCGGCACCAACTCTCCTGCGGTGATGTGCGCCGTACCCAGCAAGCGCCGGGGATGTTGGGCATACACGACCACTTCGGGTGCATCGGGCAAGGCTGTGCGGCGACGCAAGCCGCTGAGAAACCGTGCGGCATCTTCGTCGTTCAGCATGACAGGCTGGTGATTTGGCAGCAACGCCTCCACGGGGTGCAGCATGGCCAGGCGTTGCTCTTCGGTCATCGCCTCCAGTTCGGGCAGAGTCACGCACCCGGCCTGCGCGAAGTCACCCGTTTGGGTGCGCCGCAAAGCCCTCAGGTGCCCCACAGTACCCAGGGCCTTGGCGATGTCTTCACCCAATGTACGGATGTAGGTGCCCTTGCTGCAAGAAACTTCCACCTTAATAGCGGGTTGCAATTGCTCGTCCTGCACACAACTCATATTCAGCTTGAAAATTTCAATGGCTCGGGCGGGCCGCTCTACGTCCACGCCGTCGCGGGCGTATTCGTACAGAGGCTTGCCATCTTTTTTCAAGGCTGAATACATGGGGGGCACCTGGGTTTGTGGCCCTGTCATGAGTAAAGACAACCTGTCCAAATCAGCCTGTGCGCAATTTGGAATGGGGCCGCTCTGAATCACCTCCCCCTCGGCATCACCTGTGGTGGTGGCCTGCCCCAGGCGCAACACAGCCTGATACTGCTTGTGGGCATCCAGATGCTGCTGGCTGAATTTGGTGGCTGCGCCAAAACACAATGGCAACACACCCGTTGCCAGCGGATCCAGTGTGCCCGTGTGCCCAGCTTTGTCGGCACGCAGCAGCCACTTGACCTTTTGCAAAGCCTGGTTACTGGAAAAGCCCAATGGTTTATCGAGCAGCAACACCCCATGCACAGGGCGCCGCTGCACCCGTGTGCGTGGCGCGTTCATGCTCAGTCTTCTTTGGCGCGGGAGGACACTGCCTTGGCAATCAAGGCGTTCATGTCGGCTGCACGCTCAGTGGTGCGGTCGAAATGAAAATGAAGGGTGGGCACAGTGTGAATGTGCAACCGCTTGAAAAGACCATTGCGCAAAAAGCCAGCGGCCTGATTCAGACCGGCAGCGGTTTCCACGGGATCCCCTATCAACAGGCTGAAATAAACCTGTGCATGTGCGTAGTCGGGCGTAACCTCCACAGACTGGATGGTCACCATGCCCACGCGGGGATCTTTGAGTTCGCGGGCGATGAGTTCGGTCAGATCACGCTGGATCTGATCGGCCACACGGTATCCGCGATTGGGGGTAGAGGATTTTTTGGCTGGCATAAAAACCGGATCACTGGAATGGAGCGACAGAACCGATGTGATGACCACCGATACACCTGCCAATGACAGGTGGAGATGGAAAAACCAACAGCGATCCTGTCAGGCCAATCAGAGGGTACGGGCCACTTCCTTGATTTCAAAGAATTCGAGCTGATCGCCTTCTTTGATGTCGTTGTAGTTTTTGAGCTTGACACCACACTCAAAGCCTTCGCGAACTTCGCGGACATCGTCCTTCATGCGCTTGAGCGAATCCAGTTCACCCGTGTAGACAACGATGTTGTCGCGCAGCAAACGGAAGTTTGCACTGCGTGTGACCAAGCCTGAAGTGACCATACAACCGGCCACCGTACCGATCTTGGAGGCGACAAACACCGTACGGATCTCGGCCATGCCGATGACTTCCTCGCGACGGTCCGGAGCCAGCATGCCAGACATGGCCACCTTCAGCTCATCCACGGCATCGTAAATGATGCTGTAGTAGCGCAGGTCAATGCCGTTGCCTTCGGCCAGTTTGCGTGCGCCAGCATCGGCACGCGTGTTGAAGCCAATCACCACAGCCTTGGCAGCAATCGCCAGGTTGACATCCGATTCGCTGATGGCACCCACCCCTGCATACACCAGTTGAACTTTGATTTCATCGGTAGACAACTTGAGCAAAGAGGTAGCCAGTGCTTCCTGTGAACCTTGGACATCGGCCTTGACAATGATGGGCAGGGTTTTGACTTCGCTGCCCGACATGTCGCTGAACATGTTTTCCAGCTTGGCCGCCTGTTGTCTGGCCAGTTTGGTGTTGCGGAATTTGCCTGCGCGGTAGGTGGCAATTTCACGGGCACGGCGCTCATCGGTCATGACCATGAAGTCATCCCCTGCCTGGGGCACTTCGGTCAGCCCCTGGATTTCAACCGGGATGGACGGTCCTGCTGTCTTGATACTGCGGCCATTTTCATCCAGCATGGCACGAACACGGCCATAAGTCTGACCTGCCAGAACCACATCGCCAGCCTTCAAGGTACCGGATTGCACCAGCACGGTCGCCACGGGCCCACGGCCTTTGTCCAACCTAGCCTCAATGATCAAGCCTTTGGCCATCGCCTCGACCGGAGCCTTGAGCTCCAGCACTTCGGCCTGAAGCAGAACTTGCTCCAGCAATTCGTCGATACCCTGCCCCGTTTTGGCAGAAACCGATACGAAAGGCGAATCGCCACCAAACTCTTCGGGCACAACCTCTTCCACCACCAGCTCGTTTTTGACGCGCTCGGGGTTGGAATCGGGTTTGTCAATCTTGTTGATGGCCACCACAATCGGCACGCCCGCCGATTTGGCGTGCTTGATGGCCTCTTTGGTCTGGGGCATCACGCCGTCGTCCGCAGCCACCACCAAAATCACAATGTCAGTGGCCTTGGCACCACGGGCACGCATGGCCGTGAAAGCCTCGTGACCGGGGGTGTCGAGGAAAGACACCATGCCACGCGGAGTTTCCACATGGTAGGCACCGATGTGCTGCGTGATGCCGCCAGCCTCACCCGAGGCCACTTTGGTACGGCGGATGTAATCCAGCAACGATGTTTTGCCATGGTCAACATGCCCCATGACCGTGACCACAGGGGCACGGGTCAAGGACTCACCGACCTGTGACATCACCTCTTCATCGGTGAATGCCTCTGGATCATCCAG
>CALMMY010000206.1 GCA_937868695.1 uncultured Comamonadaceae bacterium | reverse complement strand
CTACCAGGGTGGCAGGCGCTCGCTGCGCAGGCGGGCGCGCAGGCTGGCGTGATCGGGCACCACCGTGGCCACGGTCTGCCAGAAACGGGGGCTGTGATCCATGTGGTGCAGGTGGCTGAGCTCGTGCGCCACCACGTAATCCACCACCTCGGGGGCAAACTGCATCAGCCGCCAGTGCAGGCGGATGGAGCCATCGGCCTTGGCGCTGCCCCAGCGGGTGCGGGCACTGGACAGGCGCAACCGGCTCCAGCGCACGCCCAGCAGGGGTGCGTAGTGGTTGAGCCGCTGTACAAAATGGGCCTGGGCGGCCTGCATCATCCAGAGCTGAACGGCATGGCGCAGTGGCTCCGGGCTGGCGGTGGCGGGCAGTCCCACCCACAACTCATCGCCCAGCAGCCGCACCGGCACCTGGCGGGAAAGACGGTGGCCGGGTTGGGCGGCGGGGAGGTCTGGCGGACTGCCCAGGCGCAGCGTGAGCGGGTGGCCCAGCCAGGCCAGGCGGGCCCCGTCGGCCCACACCATGCGGGCGCTTTGCAGGGCTGCGTGCTGCCGGGTCACCTGCTCCAGCTTGCGCAACACCCAGTCGGATTTGGTTTGCAGGGCGGCCTCCACGGCGGCCAGCGGCGTGAGGCGCGGGGCGCGCACACGCAGGCCCTCGGCACCGACCGCAAAACCAATGGTTCTGCGTTGCCCGCGCTGAAACAGATAGGCCACCCGCTGCCCACCCAGCACCACCTCGCGGTTGGCCAGCGGATGTACCCAGGCGGGCGGCCCCTCAGCCCTGCCGGGTGGCGGGCTGTTCAGCAGGGGCGGCATCGGTGTAGGCAGTGGGGTCGAGTCGGCGCATTTCAGCCTCGATCCAGGCCTCCACCTCGCGCATCAGCTCATCGGGCTGGCGGCCCTGGCTGGGAATGGCTGGCCCGATGGAAAACTCCACCGTGCCGGGCGTTTTGATGAAGGCTTTGCGCGGCCAGCATTTGGCCGAGGTGACGGCCACCGGAATGACGGGCGCACCCGTCTCGATGGCCAGCCGCGTGCCCCCGTTCTTGTACTGGCCTTTTTCTCCACGCGGAATGCGCGTGCCCTCGGGGAACATGATGACCCAGGTGCCCTGCGCCAGCAGCCGCTTGCCCTGCGCCACCACCTTGGCAAAGGCCTCGCGCCCACGCGAGCGGTCAATGTGGATCATGTCCATGCTGGCCATCGCCCAGCCAAAAAAGGGCACATACAGCAGCTCTTTCTTGAACACATAGGCCAGCGGATGCGGCATCAGCGCCGCCATCGCAAACGTCTCCCAGGTGGACTGGTGCTTGACCAGCAAAACAGCCGGGCTGGTGCGGCCAGTGGGCAGGTTCTCCCAGCCGATGACCTGGTTGCGGATGCCCAGTATCCATTCGCCACTGCGCACCGACAGCTTCAGCCAGCCCGCGCACAGCCAGTACACCTTGGTCGGGCTGAGAAAAGGGGACACGATCACAACCACCGTGGCCCAGGGGATGACGGTCAGCCCCATCCACAACATGTGAAGCAAAGAACGAATAAATGGCATGGTGTTTATAAAGAAAAAGGTCGCTTGCGCCCGATGGTCAAAAATGCCCGGCTACGCATCAATCAGGCCAGACAGCAGGTTTTTTCGTTCAGGATGGCATCGGCAAATGCCTGCAAATCGGTGTGGACACAGGTGCCCGGCGGCAAGTCGGGCGGCAGCGGGCCGTTGCGGCACATTTCGGAATTGCCGGTGAGCAGCAGATGGGGCGCGCAGCCTGCGGCGTAAGCGGCCTGCGCATCCCACACCGAGTCCCCGGCGGCGGGCACGCCCTTAAGCGACACGCCATAGCGTTCAGCCACCTGCTGGTACAGACCGGGCGCGGGCTTGCGGCAGGTGCAGGCATCGTCGGGCACATGCGGGCAGAAGAACACCGCCTCCACCCTGGCTCCCGCCGCCGACATGGCTTTGTTCATTTTGGTGTGGATGGCGTTGAGCACCGCCATGTCCAGCAAGCCCCGCCCGATGCCGGGCTGGTTGCTGACGATCACCACCCGCCAGCCCGCCTGATTGAGCCGGGCCACGGCCTCCAGCGCACCGGGCAGCGGCACCCAATCCTCGGGCGAGGTGATGAAATCGTCTTTGGGGACATTCAGGGTACCGTCACGATCCAGAATCAGCAGTTTCATGTTCATGGGTTGACCTTGGGACGGACATCGGGCGCAGGGGAAAGGGGCGAGGCGACATCGGCACCGGCGGGGGCGGCAGCGGTGCCAGCGGATTCAGGCGTGGACGCAACGGCCCAGCCCAGCACATACCAGCCGTGCCAGCGGCCTGCGGCCAGCTGCAACTGCACGGACGGGGGCTGGCGCAGCAGCGCCTCAGAGGGGGCTTCAATGGTGACGGTATGCAGCCCACCCTCGGCTGGCCAATCGAGATACAGCCGGGCACCGCCTGCCGAGCGCAGGCTGGGCGGAGTCTGCTTCAGTCCCACCAGGCGCAGTGTTTCGGTGCGGGCGGGCTGCAAACCCAGCACATTGAAGTGGCTGCGCACCGCCTGGGCCGTGCCCGCCAGCCACAGCAGCACCCAGGCCACCAGCAGGCCGCTCAGCACCTTGCGCTGCAAGGGGGTGGGCGCACCGGGCTTGCGCACCAGCCACCAGGCCAGCAAGCCAAAAGCGGCGCAGCCCAGCACCACCAGCGCCACCGTGCGCAGCAGCCCGGCTGGGTCGCCCGCCTGACTGAGCGCGGGCGGCAGGCTGTCAGGCAGGCGGTCGAGCCTGAATTGCAACCACCAGCGCACCCCCACCATCAGGGCCACCGGCCCCAGCAGCGCCAGCATCACGGCATGGCGGCGCAGTTGGGCCAGC
>CALMMY010000205.1 GCA_937868695.1 uncultured Comamonadaceae bacterium | reverse complement strand
ACCCAGCACCTTGGCCCCGGCGCTCACCACCACGTTGCGGCCCAGCGTGGGGTGGCGTTTGGCCCCTTTGTACAGGCTGGTGCCGCCCAGGGTCACGCCCTGGTAGATGGTGCAACCTTCACCGATTTCGGCGGTTTCGCCCACCACCGTGCCCATGGCGTGGTCGAAAAACACCCGCTCGCCGATTTGGGCTCCGGGGTGGATTTCAATGCCGGTGAGCCAGCGGGCGGTGTGCGAGATGAAGCGGCCCAGCCACTTGAGGCCGTGCGTCCAGCACCAGTGGGCACGCCGGTGCAGGATGAGCGCGTGCAGGCCGGGATAACAGGTCAGCACCTCGAACCAAGTGCGGGCCGCCGGGTCGCGGTCCAGGATGCATTGGATGTCGGTGCGCAGTCGTTTGAACATGGTCGAAAGGTTATCAGAGGGTGGATGACCCGTCCCGGGTGGGGGCAGCCGCTTTGGCCGCTGTCTGCTGCATGGCCTTGGCCACGCCGCGCAGGATGTGGATTTCTTCTTCGCTCAGGTTGGCGCGGTTGAACAGCTGGTTCAGGCGGGGCATGAGTTTTTTGGGCGCGGCCGGGTCGAGAAAGCCCACGTCCACCAGCGCCGACTCCCAGTGGGTCAGCATGCCCTGCACGGCCTGGGCACTGGCGGCACGGGTGGGGGCCACGCCCGAAGGAGGCAGCTCGAACCCGCCCAGCGCCTGCCGCCAGTCGTAGGCGATCAGCTGCACGGCGGCGGCCAGGTTGAGCGAGCCGAAGTCGGGTTTGGTGGGAATGCTCAGGCACACATGGCTGCGGTACACATCCTCGTTGCGCATGCCGAAGCGTTCGCTGCCGAACAGGAAGGCCACGCCATCGAGCGCGGGCGTGTCGGTGGGGGCATTGGAATGGGCATCCGGGGAGTTGCCGGGGTTCAGCAGCCATTCAAAATGCTCGCGCGGGCTGCGGGTGGGGGGGCCGAAGTCGCGCGGGGTCATGGCGGTAGCGCACAGGTGGCTGATGCCATCCAGGGCCTCGTCCAGGGTTTCGACGATGCGGGCCTTGGCCAGCACATCGTTGGCACCGCTGGCGCGCTGTATGGTTTCTTCGCGGCGCAGCACGTTGGCCCAGCGGGGGGCCACCAGCACCAAGTCGTCAAAGCCCATGGTTTTCATGGCGCGGGCGGTGCCGCCCACGTTGCCGGCATGGCTGGTCTGAATCAGGATGAAGCGGGTTTTCATGGGGCAAACAGGGGCACGGTGGTCGGGTATTCGGTTTCCGGGCTGCCCCGGCTAAAATCAGTGCCCCGATTGTCGCCGTCCACAATCCTGGTCTTGCGCGACACCCGCCGCCCCCGTCACCGCGATCCTGCGGCCCACTTCGATCTTCACACAATTCATGTCGTCCAATCTGCACCCCATGCTCAACGTGGCCATCAAGGCCGCCCGCACCGCTGGCACCATCATCAACCGCGCCGCTCTGGACGTGGAGTCCGTGCGCGTCACGGTCAAGCAGACCAACGACTTTGTGACCGAGATCGACCAGATGGCCGAAAAAGCCATCATTGAAACCTTGCTCACCGCCTACCCTGACCACGGCATCCTGGCCGAAGAGTCGGGCGAGCAGCCTGGCAAGCACGGCGGGGCTGACCATGTGTGGATCATCGACCCGCTGGACGGCACCACCAACTTCATCCACGGCTTTCCGGTGTACTGCGTCAGCATTGCGCTGGCCGTCAAGGGCAAGCTGGAGCAGGCCGTGATTTACGACCCCAGCCGCAACGACCTGTTCTGCGCCACCAAAGGCCGGGGTGCCTACATGAATGAGCGCCGCATCCGCGTGGCCAAGCGCACCCACCTGCGCGACACGCTGCTGTCCACCGGCTTCCCCTTCCGCCCCGGTGATGCCATGAAGCCCTACCTGGCCATGCTGGGCGATGTGATGCCCCGCTGCGCCGGTGTGCGCCGCCCCGGCTCTGCCGCGCTCGACCTGGCCTATGTGGCCGCCGGTTTCTCCGATGGCTTTTTCGAGCAGGGTCTGTCGCCCTGGGACATGGCCGCCGGCGCACTGCTGGTGACCGAGGCCGGTGGCCTGGTGGGCAACTTCACCGGCGAAGCCAACTTCCTGCACCAGGGCGAATGCCTGGCCGCCAACCCCAAAATCTACGGCCAGCTGGTGGGCCTGGTGGGCAAGTACAGCAAATTTGCCAGCGCAGGCGACAAGGCCGCCGTGCGCCAGGGCCTGCCGACCGAACCCGCAGCGACCGCTGTGGTGCCCGCCGCCACCGTCACGCCTGAAGCGGCCTTCACCCAAGCCGTGCAGGCACCCGCCGCCTCCGGTGCCAGCGACACCCCCGACGCACCCTTCTGAGCGCGGTGCTGCCCGTGGCCTCCGTGACCGCACAAGCCGCCCCCACCGCCGCCGAACTCCAGGCCCAGGGCCACACGCCCATGATGGCCCAGTACCTGGCCATCAAGGCGCAGTTTCCGGCCACGCTGGTGTTCTACCGCATGGGCGACTTTTACGAGATGTTCTGGGCCGATGCCGAAAAGGCCGCCCGGCTGCTGGACATCACACTCACCACGCGGGGCCAGTCTGCCGGACAGCCGGTGGTGATGGCGGGCGTACCCTTCCATTCGGTCGAAACCTACCTGGGCCGCCTGCTCAAGCTGGGCGAGTCGGTGGCCATCTGCGAGCAGGTGGGCGAAGTCACGGGCAAAGGCCCGGTGGAGCGCAAGGTGATGCGCGTGGTCACCCCCGGCACCGTGACCGACAGCGAGCTGCTGAACGACAAGGCCGAATCCCTGCTGCTGGCCGTGCATGCCGGGCCGCGCAACACCCTGGGCCTGGCCTGGATGAGCGTGACCCAAGGCCTGGTGCATCTGGCCGAATGCAGCGCCACACCCGGCAGCCACGGCAATGACGACGAGCTGCAGGCCTGGGTGGCGCGGCTGGCCCCCACCGAGCTGCTGTACGGGGCCGATGTGACCCCGGCCTTCGAGCAGCGTCTGCACGCCCTGCCCCGCCTGCTGGCCGGATCGGGCACCCGCCTGAGCCTGACACCGCGCCCGGCCTGGCAGTTCGATGCCAAGCTGGGCCGCCAGAAGCTGCTGGCCCAGTTGCAGGCCGCCAGCCTGAACGCCTGGGATGCCGAGGGCCTGGCCCAGGCCCAGGCCGCCGCCAGCGCCCTGCTGGACTTTGCCGAGCACACCCAGGGCCGCACCCTGGCCCACGCCACCCAGCTGCGCGTGGCCCGGCCCGACACCCTGATCGACCTGCCCGCCAGCACCCGGCGCAACCTGGAGCTGACGCACACCCTGCGCGGCGACACCTCGCCCACGCTGTTCAGCCTGATCGACACCGCCCAGACCGGCATGGGCAGCCGCTGCCTCAAAAGCTGGCTGCTGGAGCCCGAGCGCGACCGCCGCGCCGCCACCGAGCGCCTGCAAGCCATCGCCTGGCTGCGCGACTGGGGCCACGGCCAGGGGCTGGACAGCCTGCGCCGCCTGTTGCGTGCCTGTGCCGATGCCGAACGCATTGCCGCCCGCACCGCCCTGCGCCAGGTGCGCCCGCGTGAGCTGGTGGCGCTGGGCAACACGCTGAGTCAATCACTACAAATTTCAGAGCTGCTTGCGCTTTTTAAAAAAGCACCAGAGGCAGATTTCACCCTTGAAATTTCGCAGACTGGCGCGAACAGCCTGCCCGTGCTGCTAAATCGGCTGGCCGCAGACCTGCAACCGCCACCCGGCTGCACCGAGCTGCTGCAACGGGCTATCCTGCCCGAGCCAGCGGCGCTGGTGCGCGATGGCGGTGTGATCAACCACGGTTTCGATGTCGAGCTGGATGAGCTGCGGGCCATCCAGACCAACTGCGACGGCTTTCTGCTCGACCTGGAAACCCGCGAACGCGCCCGCACCGGCATTGGCAACCTGCGCGTGCAGTTCAACAAGGTGCATGGCTTCTACATCGAGGTCACGCAGGGCCAGATCGACAAGGTGCCTGACGACTATCGCCGCCGCCAGACCCTGAAAAACGCCGAACGCTTCATCACGCCCGAGCTGAAAG
>CALMMY010000204.1 GCA_937868695.1 uncultured Comamonadaceae bacterium | reverse complement strand
CGGCTGCACACGCTCACCACCCGCAACGATGCGCTGGTGCTGGTGCTGCGGGGTTGCAAGCAGCTGATTTCAGCCACGCAGAGCCTGAGCGTCCCGGCGGGCCAGGCCGTGATGATGGCGGGCGACACCACCTGGGACGTGGTCAACGATCCCGCAGGCCACTCCCGTTACGAGGCGCTGGCTCTGGCCTTCGAGCCCGAATGGATGGCACAGATTGCCGCCCAGGACTGGCCCCGGCCGCCCCTCCCCGTCCACAGTGCCAGGCCGCTGGAGGCCGATGCGACGTTGATCGAATCCGCCCGGCGCAGCCTGGGCAGCCCGGATACCTCCGCCGCCGTGCAGCGCCACCGTTTGCAGGAGGTGCTGCTGCTACTGGCTGAGCGGGGCTGGGTGTACGCGCCCCGGCAGGATAGTTCCTGGGCTGACCGGGTGCGGCAGATGGTGGCCCAGCGCCCGGATGCCGATTGGAGCGTGCCCGTGCTGGCGGCGGCGTTCCATGCCAGCGAATCCACGCTGCGCCGCCGCCTGGAAGATGCAGGCGTTCCCTTGGCCACGCTGGTGCGTGAAACCCGGCTGGAAGTGGCGCTGCACCTGCTGCAAACCACCAACCTCAGCGTGGGCGATGTGGCCCAGCGTTGCGGCTGGGCATCGCACAGCCGCTTCAGCGCCGCCTTTCAGGCACGCTGGGGTGTGGCTCCCCGGCTGGTGAGGGGCGGTCAGCCCAGCAGTCCGCACATCTTGGACGATTCGGCACACAAGCTGGCAGAAACGGGCTAACGCGCCACGACGCAACGGGGGGAACATGGGTTGGTTTTCAACCACACAAGGAATTTGCATGACATCCCCGACAGTTTTCCATCCATTTACATGCATCAAACCGCTGCCCTGGCTCACCGGGCTGGGCCTGGCACTGGCGCTGGTGCAAAGCCAGGTTCACGCCCAAGGCTTTGAAGTCAGCAGCCCGTCCTTCACCGCCGACGGGCGGCTGACACAGGCGCATGTGTTTGCCGGTTTCGGCTGCGAGGGCGGCAACCAGTCGCCGGCCCTGGTGTGGGCCACGCCGCCCGAAGGCACCCAAAGTCTGGCCATCACCGCCTACGACCCCGATGCCCCCACCGGCTCAGGCTGGTGGCACTGGGTGGTGACCAACCTGCCGCCGCAGACCACCCAGCTGCCAGCCAATGCCGGGCGTGCCGATGGTCAGGGCCTGCCTGCGGGTGCGGTGCAGGGGCGAACCGACTTCGGCACCGTGGGCTACGGCGGTGCCTGCCCGCCTGTGGGCGATACCCCCCACCGCTACCGCTTTACCGTCCACGCCCTCAAGGTGCCACGGCTGGACTTGCCCGCCGACACTTCAGCGGCACTGGTGGGCTACATGCTGCACATGAACCGCATTGCCAGCACCACCGTGGAGGCCCGCTACGGGCGGTGAACCCGCGCAGCCTGCAGCCAGAACACGGCGCTGCCACTGAAGGCAGGCAGGCGAATGCGCCAGGTGCCGCTGGCATCCGGGTGGGCGGTCAGCGGTATGGGCGATGTCTGGTCGGTCTGCAACACATGGCCAGTCCAGGGGGCTGGTGCTGACTGCGATGGGCCGGTGTCGCCCGGCTGCCAGCCCAGGGTCAGTGGCGGGATGTCGTCGCCCTGCCCTCCGATCAGGCCTGGCCGCCTGAGCCAGACCAGCATGCACGTTGCATCGGCACACACCCAGCACTCCAGACCGTGCCAGCCACCGGGCAGGCGGGCAGTGGCATGGCCTGCCGTTGCGGCCTGCGGCGGTTCCTCACCGGGCTGCTCGCTGTCGGCCACCGGCACCAGCCCTGGGTGGCCCGGCTGGGCGGCAGGCAGGCTGCACCACGGCAGGCCAATGGCATCCAGCGTGGCGATGGTCTGGTACAGGGCGCGCAGCCAGTGCCACTGGTCTGTGGCGGCCACAAAATGATCCCACCACCAGTACAGGGCGGTGGACGCATAGCCGAGCATGAACGGCACCCACAGGCCATCGTGAAACTGGCGCTGGTGCAGCGCCATGTCTGCCGGGCTGCCGGATGGATGACGGCTGGAGCCGCCCAGCTCGCCGGGCAGCATGGGCTGGGGCCGGTGCAACCGCTGCCAAACCTGGGCGCTGCGGCGGTAACGCTCCATCAAGTCGTGCGGCGTGTAGTCGTGCTGCTGCACATAGTCCAGCCCAGCCTGGTTCCAGAGGTCGATCGGCCCGGTGTCGGCCCAGCTGCTGGTCTGCAGCCGCTGATAGGGATCGAAGCGGCGCATGGTCTGCGAGACACGGCGCAGCCAGCCCAGCAGGGTCTCGGGCTGGTGCGGCACCCAGGTCACCTCGTTCCACCATTCCCAGCTGTGCAGCGCCGGGCTGTGGCTCCAGCGTGCGGCCAGGTAGCGGATGCGGTTTTCGAAGCAGCGGATGGCCGAATCGGACGTGAAAAACGTTTGAGGCTCGGCCAGTGGGCCGCCATTGGCGCTGTTGTACGGGTTTTTCTGCCACTCGGAGTCCGCCTTCAGGCTGAAGGCTCCGTGGTTGAGCAGGCACAGCACCACACGGATGCCGCGCGCCTGGGCCAAGGCCAGCACCTCGTCCAGCTGCCTGGCCTGGGCCTGGCGGGTGTGGTAGCGGCCCAGCCCCGTGTCCTGCCACTCGATGCCAAAGCACCAGCTGCTCATCCAGATGCGCACCAGGTTGCCACCGGCAGCAGCCAGGCGGTCAAACCAGGTGCGGTATTGACCCGCCACATCGCCCTTGGCCCAGGCCATGTTCATGCCCAGCCCGAAAAAGGGATGACCGGCCTCGTCGGCAAAGTAGTGTGGATGGCGGGCATCGACACGCAGCACCGGCAGGGTATCGACCGCATCCACCGTGAAGCGGACCGGCGAGCCCAGCCGGGCCACGGCCCTGCCCTCCACCTGCAGCCAGGCCGACATGCGCCATTGGCCGGTGCTCTGCGGCATCAGCCGCGCCACCCAGCCCCTGAAACCACCCCACTCCGCCCAGAACGCATCGGTGAACATCACCTCGCCGTCGGGCATGGTCCAGGCCAGCATCACACCCAGGCGCTCTGGCTGGTACACCTGCTGGCCGTCGGCATCCACCAGATCCGCTGGCACCGGCAACAGCCATTCGGACCAGGCACCGGGCTGCCTGGGCGTGGCCTGCCAGGCCAACGACGATGCCCGCACCCGCCAACGCCGCCGCTGGGCCGCACTCAGGGGCGGGAGTTGCCAGTCGTTTTCAGGCGATGAGGCCAGGGCCGGAGCACTGCCCGCCGCAGCCACCCATTGGATAAAACACCTGCGTTGCATCAGACCCATCCGTTTCACTGCCATTGAGTGACTCGCGGCCAACCGGGTCGGCAGCGAGGACGATGGATGGTAAAGGCCGCCTGGGCTTTGGCGACAATCTCCCCCATGCCCCAGACCCTGACTTCCCCCACCCACAGTGAATTAATTCTGAAAAAAAGCCGCTTTCTGTGCTGCGTGGAGCCGATGGCCAGCCGGGCGCTGGCGCAGGAGCGTGTGCAGGCCCTGCGGCAGCAGCATCCGGGGGCGGCGCATGTGTGCTGGGCCTTGCTGGCAGGCGGGCAGTCGGCGGCCAATGACGATGGCGAGCCCGGCGGCACCGCTGGCCGGCCCATGCTGGATGTGCTGCGCCACCAGGATCTGGAAGGCGTGCTGGCCACGGTGGTGCGCTACTTCGGCGGTGTCAAGCTGGGGGCAGGCGGGCTGGTGCGGGCCTACACCGATGCCGTGGCCCAGGCCCTGCTGGCGGCCAAGGCGGCTGACCAGTTCAAACCCTTGCAGCGCATGGCCAGCCTCACATGCAGCGTGCCCTATGCGCTGGAAGGCTGGGTGCGCCGCGAAGTGCAGGCCCACCATGCCACCTTGCTGGATGTGAGCCACACCAGCGTGGTCACCCTGCACATGACGCTGCCCGAGTCGCAGGCCGCCGCGCTGGTGGCCCGCCTGAATGACGGCGGCCAGGGCCATCTGGCCTGGATTTCGGCGGAGCAAAATACCCCCTGAGCAGGCGTTGTCTCGCCTACCGCTGCGGCGCACCGTGCCTGGCATGTGCGCGCCCTCTTTTTGAACCTGAAAGTGAACCTCATGAAACGTTTGGACAACAAGGTCAGCATCATCACCGGCGCGGGTCAGGGCATTGGCCTGGCCACGGCCCTCAAATTTGCCGCTGAAGGAGCCATCGTGGTGGTGTGCGACGTGAAACAGGCCGCCGTGGATGCCGCCGTGGCGCAATGCCAGGCACTGGGCGCACAAGCCGTCGGCTTTGTGATGGATGTGACGCAGCGCGACATGGTCGATGCCGTGGTGGCCCAGGTCAAGACCCAGTTTGGCCGCATCGACGTGCTGGTGAACAACGCCGGCATCACCCAGGATGCCCGCCTGCAAAAAATGACGCTGGAGCAGTTTGACCGCGTGATCGACGTGAACCTGCGCGGCGTGTTCCATTGCAGCCAGGCCGTGGCCGACATCATGGTGGCCCAGGGCAGCGGTGCCATCCTGAACGCCAGCTCGGTGGTGGGCATCTACGGCAACTTCGGCCAGACCAACTACGCCGCCACCAAGTTCGGCGTGATCGGCTTCACCAA
>CALMMY010000203.1 GCA_937868695.1 uncultured Comamonadaceae bacterium | reverse complement strand
ACTCACCGTGAAAGGGTGATGTCCTAGGCCTCTAGACGATAGGGTCAAAACCTAAGCAACTTACGCATTGTAACACTGTTTTGGTGGAGGTAAGCGGGATCGAACCGCTGACCTCTTGCATGCCATGCAAGCGCTCTCCCAGCTGAGCTATACCCCCAACAGGTTTACAATTTATACCAGATCATTCATCGCATCTGGTATGCCTCGAATTATAGAGTGTTTTTCAGATGTTTTGCAAACGCTGCAAAACTTTTTCACGTCCTTGTAATTCGAGCACCGCATCAATGGCCGGTGTCTGTGCGGTTCCCATCACCAGCACGCGCACAGGCATAGCAAGATGAGGCATCTTCAAACCATGCAACGCAAGCACACGTTTGAAAGCTGCTGCTATGTCAGCACGCGTCCAAGGACAAGTTGACAACTCCTGCACCAGGGAAGCGATGCCCTGCGTGACAGGCTCATTCAGATACTTGGTCAATTCAGCCTCATCGGGCGACACATCTGTGTAAAAGGCCTGGGCCCAATCGGCCAACTCAACCGTGGTCGCGCAGCGATCTTTAAAGAGGGCGCAAATAGCCGACATGCGCGCGTCAGGATGCAAACCCCTGGATTCCAGAATCGGACTCACCAACTCCACCAAAGCCTCATCGGTCATGGCCTTGAGGTGCTGGGCATTCACCCATTTGAGTTTGGCTTCGTCAAACTGGGCAGCACTCTTGCCCAAGTGATCCAGATTGAACCATTGCACAAACTGTTCACGGGTAAAAATTTCATCGTCACCGTGACTCCAACCCAGACGAGCCAGGTAATTGACCATCGCTTCTGGCAGGTAGCCTTCATCGCGGTACTGCGTCACGGGCTTTGCGCCATTGCGCTTGCTCATCTTTTCACCAGCCTCGTTCAGCACGGTAGGCAAATGGGCGTACACGGGCACCTGTTTGCCCAGGGCTTCAAAGATATTGATCTGGCGAGGTGTGTTGTTCACATGGTCATCGCCACGGATGACGTGGGTAATTTGCATGTCGATGTCATCGACCACCACACAAAAGTTGTAGGTGGGTGTGCCATCGGGGCGGGCAATGACGAGATCATCCAGTTCGGCATTGCTGATTTCGATGCGTCCCTTGACCTTGTCATCCCAAGCCACCACGCCGCTGGTTGGATTTTTGAAACGCAGCACAGGTTTCACTCCTTCTGGAATCGGAGGCAGCAACTTGCCTGGTTCTGGCCGCCAGGTACCGTCATACCGGGGTTTTTCTTTGGCGGCCATCTGTTTTTCACGCAGGGCATCCAGCTCGGCCATGCTCATGTAACAGGGATACACCAGACCAGCGGCCTGCATGTCGGCCAGCACAGCCTTGTAGCGATCCATGCGCTGCATCTGATAGAAGGGGCCTTCATCGTGGGTCAGCCCCAGCCAAGCCATGCCTTCCAGAATGACATCAACCGCCGCCTGACTGGAGCGCTCAAGATCGGTGTCCTCAATGCGCAAAATGAAATCACCGCCTGTGGAGCGGGCAAAGGCCCAAGGGTACAAGGCAGAACGGATATTGCCCAAGTGGATGAAGCCAGTGGGCGACGGAGCAAAGCGGGTGCGGGTTTTCGTTGTCATCGGACTCATTTCAATCAAGGCTTCAAGCTTCCTGGGCATTGGGCAGTGCCAAGCGTGAGGTATCTTCCTGGGAATCTGGGGCATCCACCCGCTTCTCATTCAGGCGCACGATGTCAGCTGGGGTGACATCACCTGTGCAATAGACACCATCGAAGCAAGAAGCGTCCAATCCGCTGAGCTTGGGATTGAGCGCCAGAATGGCTTTCTTCATGGCATCCACATCCTGGTAAATCAGGGCATCGCAGCCAATGATCTGCCTGATCTCTTCAACGGACCGATCATGGGCCACCAGTTCACTCGATGTGGGCATGTCAATGCCATACACGTTGGGGTAACGCACGGGTGGGGCCGCACTGGCCATGTACACCCTGGCGGCACCGGCATCCCGGGCCATTTGCACAATTTCCTTGCTGGTTGTACCTCGAACAATCGAGTCGTCCACCAACAGGACATTGCGCCCTCGAAACTCGCTCGCAATCACATTGAGCTTTTGACGCACCGATTTTTTGCGCACCCCTTGACCGGGCATGATGAAAGTGCGGCCCACATAACGGTTTTTGACAAAACCCTCCCGATACGGAATACCCAACAACTGCGCCAATTGCATGGCACTGGGACGGGAAGACTCCGGAATCGGAATGACCACATCAATCTGATCGGGCGGCACGGTTGAAATGACCCGCTTGGCCAGCGTTTCTCCCATGTTCAGCCGCGCCTGGTAAACGGAGATGCCGTCCATCACCGAATCAGGGCGGGCCAGATAGACATACTCAAACACACAAGGATAGTGAACCGGGTGATCGGCACACATCTGGGCATGCACCTGGCCATTCAGGTCAATGAAAACCGCTTCACCTGGCTTCACATCGCGGTCAAACACCATGCCGGTGCCCTCCAGCGCCACAGACTCGCTGGCCACGGCCACCGTACCCTCGCCGTGCCCCAGGCACAGTGGGCGGATACCAAACGGATCACGGAAAGCCACGATACCGTGACCGGCAATCAAGGCCACGACGGCATAAGAGCCTTTGACCCTCTGATGCACACCCCGCACGGCATCAAACACATCCGATGGTGTGAGTTCCAGCCCGCGTGTGGTTCGCTCCAGCTCATGGGCCAGCACATTGAGCAACACCTCCGAATCACTTTCGGTGTTGATATGGCGGTGATCCGTGTGGAACAACTCGGCCTTCAGTGCCATGGCATTTGTCAGGTTGCCGTTGTGCGACATGACCAGGCCAAACGGCGCATTCACGTAAAAGGGCTGGGCTTCCTCCTCGCTGTGGGCATTGCCTGCCGTGGGGTAGCGCACCTGACCGAGACCCACATTGCCCGGCAGGGCACGCATATTCCGAGTACGAAAGACATCACGCACCATGCCTTTGGCCTTGTGCATGTAGAACTTGCGGCCATCTTGGGTCGCAATGCCGGCCGCATCCTGACCACGGTGCTGCAAAAGCAGCAGTGCGTCATAAATCAGCTGATTGACAGGGGCGTTACTGACGATGCCAACGATTCCACACATTACGGTAAGACTTTCAAGAGTTCTTCGGGCAACCAAGGTTTACCCTGTTGGGCCACTGCGGCCAAAAATTGCGCACTGCTGGACTGAGTCCAAGCTTCATTTTTTGACAACGGGGTGAGTGACACCCCAAAAGCCAGAATGACCAGCAAAGCAGCAGCACGAACCAATCCAAACATGGCACCCAGCACGCGATCCACAGGCCGCAAACCCACTTGGACTGCCAATTTGCGAATCAGCCAGGAAACCAGTCCCGCAGCAAAAGCTGCGGCCACAAATACCGCCACAAAGGCAGCGGCATAACGCAAACCCTCGGATGCACCACCCAAGGGAAGGAAAGGAACCACATCGGATGCCAGCCAGCGGGCGCAAGCAAAAGCCACCACCCAGCCAACCAGTGAAAACACCTCATACAGAAAGCCACGCCAAGCCCCTACTGCAAGAGAGACCAGCACAACCAGCAACACGCCCAGATCGACCACGTTGTAGCTCATGCCAACGCTCCCTGCACATGCGCCGGTTTCGCGCCTGGCCTGCAGCCGGAATACCCGCCGTGCCGGATCACAGCGTCAGAATGGCAGGAGACACACCCAAAGCCTTGGCTTTTGCTGCAGCCTTGTCTGCATCGGCACGGGTGGTAAACGGGCCCAATCTGACACGTATCCGCCTGCCTTCGGCAGTTTCAGCCACATGGGTATAGGTTTTGAGTCCTGCACGCTCCAGCTGATTGCGCACCTGCTGTGCACGGACATCTTCAGAATAAGCACCGACCTGAACAATGAACCGCTGGCCATCCGCTTTTTCAGGGCGGGGAACCGGCGCAGGAACGGGCTTGCCCTCCAGCAAAGCCTGTGCGCGGGCAGCCTCTGCCAATGGATCAGAAGCCGCAGGAGAGGCAGGTGCCGCCGGTTTGGATTCGGCAGGCTTGGTCTCGGCAGGCTTGACCGCAGGTGTTGGTGGAACAGGCGGTTTGGGTGGAACCACAGGCGCAGGCGGCTTGGGAGCCGGTGTGGCTGCGGCTGGTTTGGGTGCGGGCGCAGGCACCGATGATGCAGTCGGCGTATCCACAGGTTTGACGGCACGCATGGAGCCGCTGATGACCTCCTCATCGCCTGCACGCGACCGATCACCCCCTCCAGCCGGTTTGTCCCCAGGCACGGCCACCGTTGCAGCAGGGGAAGCGGCATCTTCTGAACTGGCAGACAAGGTTGGTGCCTTGTCGCGGTCGGGAATCACAATGGCCACATCCACCGGAATGGGTCTGGGCTGCGTATCGAAAAGCAGGGAAAAACACACCATGCCAACCAATACCAGCACCGATACCCCCAACAGGCGGTGCTTGGCCCGTGCGCGAACCGCCTCGATGGAAGGCGGATTGGCAGGTGGCACAGCGGCCTTGGCTTGACGGGGCTTGAACATGCGCAATGAATCAGGGAGTTAGGGCTGCCAGCAGTCGAGTGCTCACGACGTGGATCTGAATCAAGGCACCGAATGCTTGGATGACAACCGGGGGGTGCCATTGATCAGCACGCCACCCACCGTATAAAAAGATCCAAAGACGACGATTCTATCAGTGGGGTCTGCGGCACCAACGGCCGCATCCAGGGCCTGCTGCGGCGTGGCAAAGGCCTCGGCCACCACCGCTTTACCCGGATTCACACGCTTCAATCTCTGCACCAGATCGGCTGCTGTGGCGGCCCTTGCCGTGGGCAGATCGGTGAAATACCAGCGGTCAATGAGCGGGGCCACCCGGCTGAGCATGGCATCCAGGTCTTTGTCGGCCATCGCACCCACCACGGCATGGGTGGTGGGAAAGTAGCCCATCGCATCCAGGTTGACCGTGAGTGCCGCCACCGAATGGGGGTTGTGCGCCACATCCAGCACCAGCGTGGGCTGGCCCGGAACAATCTGGAAACGGCCCGGCCAGTCCACCAGCGACAGCCCGGTGCGGATGGCCTGGGCCGTGACGGGCAGACTGGGGCGCAGCACTTCGAGCACCGCCAGCACACCGGAGGCATTCAGCAACTGATTGGCCCCGCGCAGCGCCGGATAGGCCAGGCCGCTGTAGCGCCGCCCTCCCCGCTCAGGCGTGCTGGCCCAGCCCCACTGCTGCTTGTCGCCTGAAAAATGGAAATCGTGGCCGACCCGCCACACCTCGGCCCCCAGTTCGCTGGCCCGGTTGAGCACACTCTGTGGCACAGCCGGATCGCTCAGCACCACCGGGGTGCCGCTGCGCATGATGCCGGCCTTCTCAAAACCGATGGACTCGCGGTCTGGCCCCAGAAATTCGGTGTGGTCGATATCGATGCTGGTGATGACGGCGCAGTCTGCATCCCACAGGTTGACGGCATCCAGCCGCCCACCCAGCCCCACCTCCAGAATGATCACATCGAGGTTGGACTGGTTGAGAACCTGCACGATGGCCAGGGTGGTGAACTCGAAGTAGCTCAGGCTGATGGCAACCTGGTTTTCATCGTCTATTTGATTTCTTGCGCTTTCTACATGTGCGAAAGCTGCTATCAACTGTTCCGTATTGACCGGTTCACCCAATAACCGGCAACGCTCCTCGAAGTGAACCAGGTGCGGCGAGGTATAGACACCCGTGCGGTAGCCCGCTTCACCGTAAATCACCTCCAGCATGGCACAGGTGGAGCCTTTGCCGTTGGTGCCGGCCACCGTCACCAGCGTGGCATTCAGTTTGGGGCCGAGGCCCATGCGATCGGCCACCTGGCGCACACGATCCAAGCCCATGTCGATGGTGGTGGGGTGGATGCGTTCGCAGTGGGCCAACCAGTCATTCAAGGTGGCATTCGGCCCAGGGGCCACGGGAAGTTCAGCATGCAAAGTCATGCCCCGATTGTCTCAGGACGGCTGTTTGCACACGAACCGGGTGAATTTTGACCATCCGGCACAATCAGCCACATGCTGAACATGTATGGACTGAAAAACTG
>CALMMY010000202.1 GCA_937868695.1 uncultured Comamonadaceae bacterium | reverse complement strand
CGATTGCATAAATTTGCGCAGAAATAGTGACGATAGATTTAATATCGCCGTATAAATGCAGAATATTCAAGGAATTTTCAGGGTAAACCCTGTTTTCAATCGTTTGCACAAATTTCAGAATTCATGCACTTGTCAGGAGACAGACAAGCCACTTCGGTCCATATACCCATTCAGAGGTTTTTCATGCAACTCAGCTTCCGCCCCACTGCCATCAAGACTGCCTTGCTGGCCATTGCTGCCCCCATGCTCATGGCGGGTGCCAACGCAGCCACCATCACCATTTCCTGCGGCTCGGTGGGCCAGGACTTCGAGTTCTGCAAACGGCACACGGAAGAATGGGCCAAGAAGACCGGCCACACGGTCAAGCTGTTCACGCTGCCCCAGTCCACCACCGACCTGCTGGGCCTGTACCGCCAGATGTTTGCCGCCAAGAGCGGTGACGTGGACATCATCAACGTGGACGTGGTGTGGCCCGGCATGATCAAAGATCACCTGATCGACCTCAAGCCCTATTCCAACGGCATCGAGAAAAAGCACTTCCCATCCATCGTGGCCAACAACACGGCCGACGGCAAGCTGATTGCCATGCCCTGGTTCACCGACGCTGGCCTGCTGTACTACCGCAAAGACCTGCTGGAAAAGCACGGTGAAAAGGCACCCGCCACCTGGGAAGACCTGGCAGCCACCGCCAAAAAGATCCAGGATGCTGAGCGCAAAGCGGGCAATGCCGACATGCAGGGCTTTGTGTTCCAGGCCAAGGCCTATGAGGGCCTGACATGCAATGCCGTGGAATGGCTGTGGAGCTACAACGGCGGCAACATCGTCGATGACAGCGGCAAGATCACGGTCAACAACCCCAACGCGGCCAAGGCACTGAGCACCGCCGCCTCGTGGATCGGCACCATCGCCCCCACCGGCGTGCTGAACTACGGCGAGGAAGACGCACGCGGCGTGTTCCAAAACGGCAATGCGGTGTTCATGCGCAACTGGCCCTATGCCTGGTCGCTGGGCAACGGCAAGGACAGCAAGATTGCCGGCAAGATCGGCGTGGCCGCGCTGCCCAAGGGCGGCAAGGACGGCAAGAACTCAGCCACACTGGGTGGCTGGCAGCTGGCCGTGTCCAAGTACTCCAAAGAACAGAAGGTGGCTGCCGAGCTGGTGATGTACATGACCTCGCCCGAAATCCAGAAGCTCCGCGCCATCGAAGGCTCGTACAACCCCACCATCCCTGAGCTGTACAAAGACAAGGACGTGCTGGCCGCCACACCGTTCTTCGGCACGCTGTACGACGTGTTCACCAGCGCCGTGCCCCGCCCTTCCACCCCCACGGGCCTGAAGTACAACGAGGTGAGCGCCGCTTTCTGGAATGCCACTCACGACGTGCTGTCGGGTAAGGAACAGGCCGATGCCAGCCTGAAGAAGCTGGAAGGCAAGCTCAACCAGATCAAGCGCGGCAAGCAATGGTGAGCCGAATGGCCAGCCACGCCGCGCTGGCCACGGTATTGACCTGACCCGACCGAGGAACCCCGCCCATGCACAACAAGACACGCACCGCCTGGCTGTTTCTGGCTCCGATGCTGGCCACACTGGTCCTGGTGGCCGCTTGGCCACTGGCCAGGACAGTGTGGTTCAGCTTCACCGATGCCAACATCAACAACATGGCAGAGGCCAAGTTTGTGGGCTGGGAAAACTACTTCGGCGAGTACGGGTTGTTTGCCAACCCCAACCACACCGACGGCTTCTGGCAGAGCGACTGGGGTACGTCCATCACCAACACGCTGAAGTTTGCGGTGGTGTCGGTCACCCTGGAAACCCTTGCCGGGCTGGGGGTGGCCATGCTGCTGAACCAGGAGTTCAGGGGGCGCACGCTGGTGCGTGCCGCCGTGCTGGTGCCCTGGGCCATCCCCACCATCGTGTCGGCCAAGATGTGGGGCTGGATGCTGCATGACCAGTTCGGCATCGTCAACGCCATCCTGATGGACTGGGGCCTGATCTCCAGCAAGATTGCCTGGACGGCAGAGCCCGCCTATGCGCTGTGGACGGTGGTGGCCGTGGACGTGTGGAAGACCACGCCCTTCATGGCGCTGCTGATTCTGGCGGCGCTGCAAACCCTGCCCAGAGACTGCTACGAGGCAGGCCGTGTGGATGGCGTACACCCGCTGCGCATGTTCTGGAAAGTGACGCTGCCGCTCATCAGCCCGGCACTGATGGTGGCGGTGATCTTCCGCCTGCTGGACGCGCTGCGCGTGTTCGACCTGATTTTTGTCCTCACCTCCAACAACAACAGCACCATGAGCATGTCGGGCTTTGTGCGCCGCGAGATGGTGGACAACGGCTACATGGGCTATGGCTCGGCGGCATCCACCGCGCTGTTCCTGATCATCGGTGCGGCCACCCTCACCTACATGCGGCTGGCGCGTGGCCGCCAAGGAGCTGACACATGAGCACCCCACACACCTCCACGCGCCGCATCACGGCGGGCACTGTGGCCATCTATGTGCTGGCGGCGCTGGTCACCGTCGAATCGGTATTTCCGTTCATCTATGCCATTTCCACGTCGCTCAAGACGGGATCGGCGCTGTTTTCCACCGACCTGTGGCCCGACCAGCCCACGCTGGACAACTACATCAACCTGTTCACCGTGGCCGAGCAGCCGTTTGGCCGCCACATCCTCAACTCCATCCTGGTGTCGGTTCTGGTGGTGGCGCTGTCGATTTTTCTGGGTGTGACCGCCGCCTACGCACTGGGCCGCATCGAGTTCAAAGGCCGGGGCCTGCTGCTGACCACCATCCTGGGGGTGTCGATGTTTCCGCAGGTGGCGGTGCTGGCGGGCATGTTTGAAATGATCCGCTTCATGGGCCTGTACAACAAGGCCATCGGGCTGGTGCTGCCCTACCTCATCTTCACCCTGCCCTTCACGGTGTGGGTGCTGACCACTTTCATGAAGCAGCTGCCCAAGGAGCTGGAGGAGGCCGCCATCATGGACGGCTGCGGCCCCTGGCGAATCATCACCCAGGTGTTCATGCCGCTGCTGTGGCCCGCGCTGGTGTCCACCGGGCTGCTGGCCTTCATTGCGGCCTGGAACGAGTTTCTGTTTGCGCTGACCTTTGTGCTGGACAACAGCGAGCGCACGGTGCCGGTGTCCATCTCGCTCATCAGCGGGGCCAGCAAATACGAAATCCCCTGGGGAAAGATCATGGCCGCCTCCGTGCTGGTGACGCTGCCGCTGATCGGTCTGGTCCTCGTGTTCCAGAAGAAGATCGTTTCAGGCCTTACCGCTGGTGCGGTAAAGGGTTGATGCTCCTTTTTTATTTATTTCTACCATGACTGCACACGCACCCTCCAAAGCGCCCAACAACGGCTGGTGGCGCGGCGGGGTGATCTACCAGATCTACCCCCGCAGCTACCAGGACAGCAACCACGACGGCATCGGCGACCTGCCCGGCATCACACAGCGCCTGGACCATGTGGCGGCCCTGGGGGCCGACGGCATCTGGCTGTCGCCTTTTTTCAAAAGCCCGATGAAAGACTTCGGCTACGACGTGAGCGACTACCGCGACGTGGACCCCATGTTCGGCACGCTGGACGACTTCAAGGCCCTGGTGGCACGCGCCCACGCGCTGGGCCTGAAGGTGATGATCGACCAGGTGCTGTCGCACACCGCAGACCAGCACCCCTGGTTTGCAGAAAGCCGCAGCAGCCGCACCAACCCCAAGGCCGACTGGTACGTGTGGGCCGATGCCAGAGACGACGGCAACCCGCCCAACAACTGGCTGTCCATCTTCGGCGGCAGCGCCTGGCAATGGGACACGGGGCGCTTGCAGTACTACATGCACAACTTCCTGACCAGCCAGCCCGACCTGAACTTCCACAACCCCGACGTGCAGCAGGCCGTGCTCGACGATGTGCGCTTCTGGCTGGAGCTGGGTGTGGACGGCTACCGCCTGGACACGGCCAACTTCTACTTTCATGACCGGCAGTTGCGCAGCAACCCTGGCCGTGGCCAGCCTGACGGCGAAGACCCCGCCGTCAACGCCACCAACCCCTATGGCTGGCAGCGCCACCTGTACGACAAGAGCCAACCCGAAAACCTGGTGTTTTTGCAGCGCCTGCGTGCCTTGCTTGACGAATACCCGCACACCGCCATGGTGGGTGAAATCGGCGACGACGACGGCCTGGCCCGCATGGCCGAGTACACCGGCACAGGGCCAGATGGCCAGCCCATGCTGCACATGGCCTATTGCTTCGACCTGCTGGGCAAACAGCGCAGCGCACCGTTTCTGCAAGCCCTGTTCACGCGGTTTCTGGCGGTGGTGGGCGATGGCTGGCCATGCTGGGCGCTGTCCAACCACGACTGCGTGCGCCTGGCCACCCGCTGGGGCGGTGAGCAGCCCGATGCCCGCCTGCTGCGACTGGCCGCTGCCATGCAGATGACGCTGCGCGGCACACCCTGCATCTACCAGGGTGACGAGCTGGGCCTGCCCGAGGCTGACGTAGCCTACGAAGACTTGCAAGACCCGTTTGGCATCACCATGTGGCCCAGCTTCAAGGGCCGCGATGGCTGCCGCACACCCATGCCCTGGGCCAGCGAAGCACCCCACGCCGGATTTGGCGCTGCCAAGCCCTGGCTGCCGGTGTCCGATGCCCACCGGCCACTGGCGGTGGATGCACAGCAGGGACAGGCCGAATCCCTGCTGACTTTCTACACCCGGTTGCTGCACTGGCGGCGCGGACAACCTGCGCTGCTGCATGGCGACATGGCCATGCTGCCCGGCACACCCCAGGTGCTGGCCTACACACGCAGCCACGAAGGCCAGCGGTTGGGCTGCGTGTTCAACTTCAGCGACCAGCCCGCCACCTGGGATCTGCCCCCAGGCTGGGGGCAAGCCCATCCGCACGACTTTGGCCTGCAAGGTGCGCTCATTCAAGACCAGCAGCTGGTGCTGCAACCCTGGGGCGGCCTGGTGGCTTCGCTCTGACAACACAAGGCACAGACCATGTCCAGAATCGAATTCCGCAACATCAGCAAACGCTATGGCCCCCAGGCACCGCTGACCATCCACAACGCCAATATCACCATCGTGCATGGGGAGTTCTGCGTGTTTGTCGGCCCCTCGGGCTGCGGCAAGTCCACCCTGCTGCGCATGGTGGCCGGACTGGAAGACATCACCAGTGGCGACCTGCTGATCGGCGGAGAACGGGTGAACGACCTGCCGCCCGCCCGCCGTGGCCTGGCGATGGTGTTCCAGAGCTACGCGCTCTACCCCCACATGACGGTGCGCGAAAACATGGCTTTCGGCCTGCAGGTACTGGGCTCCGATGCAGCGGAAATCGACCGCAAGGTGCGCAATGCCGCCGACATTCTCCAGCTCACCCACCTGCTCGACAGGTTGCCCAAAGCCCTGTCAGGCGGCCAGCGCCAGCGCGTGGCCATCGGTCGCGCCATCGTGAAAGAGCCGCGCGTGTTCCTGTTCGATGAGCCGCTGTCCAACCTGGATGCGGCGCTGCGCGTGCAGACCCGGCTGGAGATTGCCAGGCTGCACCATGAGATCGGTTCCGCCAGCATGATCTACGTGACCCATGACCAGGTGGAAGCCATGACCCTGGCCGACAAGATCGTTCTGCTGCGCTCTGGCGAGGAAGTGCAGACCAAGGGCTCTGTGGCCCAGGTGGGCACGCCCATGGAGCTGTACCACCGCCCCGGTAGCCTGTTTGTGGCGGAGTTCATCGGTTCACCCAAGATGAATGTGCTGCCAGGCCTGCTCCAGGCGGGCCGTGCCGGCAATGCCGAGGTGCGCAGCGCGGGCCGACTGTTCCATGCAGCCGTGGATGCGTCTGCACTTGCAGCGGGTGCGGCCATCCACCTGGGCATGCGTCCGGAGCACCTGCGTCTGGTGGCTGACGGCACAGCCGACAACACTTTCTCGGGCACCGTGGCCCACATCGAGAAACTGGGCGAATCGTCCATGCTGTACGTGATGCCTGGCCCCGGCCTGCCCATGGTGACCGTGAAAGTGGAAGGCACCACGGGTGTGGCCAGCGGAACCACGGTGCATGTGCAGGCTCCCGCCGAGCAGCTGCATCTGTTCAC
>CALMMY010000201.1 GCA_937868695.1 uncultured Comamonadaceae bacterium | reverse complement strand
AGGTGCAGGCAGCGCACCTGGCCCCAATCGGAGAAGTTGACTTCGGGCAGCGCGGGGGCGGCGGGGGCACGGGTAGATTTGGATGAAGTGGCCACGGGGGAGCTTGATCGTTGAAGTGGCCCGGATTATGGAACGTGCAACCGGGGCAAGGCGGCCAGTGCGTTGGCGGTGGTCAGCGCGGCCAGGTCAGCCACGCCCACACCGCGCAGACCAGCCACCACGGCACCGATGCGCGGCAGCTCGGCAGGGGTGTTGATGCCCTGGGCTTGGCCCCCTGCCCGCTGGGCGGCGGTGGCGTACAGCCACTGGGGCGGAATGTCGGGCGCATCGGTCTCCAGCACCAGTGCGTGGGCAGGCAAACTGGCGGCCAGGTGGCGCAAGCGGCTGGCCGCATCGAAAGTGACCGCCCCGCCGAACCCCAGCCTGAAGCCCAGCGCAACAAAGGCTGCTGCCTGCGCATCGCTGCCATTGAAGGCATGGGCAATGCCCGCGCAGCCCTCGGGCAGCGCCTGGCCCGCCGCCAGCCCCCACACTTCGCGCAGGTGTTTCAGCAGCAGGTCGGCACTTTTGCGCACATGCAGCAGCACGGGCAGGCGGTGCTTCCTGGCCAGCCTGAGCTGGGCGCGGTAGAAAAACTGCTGGCGCTCGCGCATGGCCGGGGTGCAGAGCGCGGGCACAAAAAAATCCAGCCCGATTTCGCCCACCGCCACCAGCCGGGCATCGCCGGCGCAGCGGGTGAGTTCGGCATCCAGCCGCTCCACATCGCCCTCATCGGCCTGCGGCACATACAGCGGGTGGATGCCCAGCGCATAGGCATCGCCGTGGGCATGGGCCAGGGTTTGCACGGCATGCCAGTTGCTTGCCTCCACGGCAGGCAGCACACACAGCGCCACGCCTTGCTGACGGATGTGCCGGTGCAGCGCAGGCAAGTGGGCCAGCTCGGACGCATCCAGATGGGCGTGGGTGTCGATCCAGACCGGAGGAAACCCGGTTGCAGAATACGGGGTGCGGTATGTCATGTGCAATCGGTCACATGCGGGTGGTGAAATTCAGTTTCGGTGGTGAGCCAGACATGGACTCACCGCCTCATTTTGAAAGGGATGGAACATGGGATTTTTCAGCAAACTGTTCAAGTGGGACGACAAGGCCCCGCCCAATTCGCAACTGCCCAGCCAGTTGCAGCAGAGTGAACTGGGCCTGGATGCCAAAGCGGCCTCGGCGGTGCTGGCCGAACTGGACATCGACAAAGCCATCGCCGCCCATGAAAACTGGAAGGCCCGCCTGCAAAAGCGCCTGGACGGCACCAGCGACGAAGTGCTGGACCCTGCCGTGGTGTGCCTGGACAACCGCTGCGACCTGGGCAAATGGCTGCACGGGCCGGGCAACAAACGCCTGGGCCACTACCCGGCGTTCACGGTGCTGATTGCGCGCCACCAGTACTTTCACCAGCAGGCCGGTGCGGTGGTGGCCCAAACCCAGGCCGGTGATCTGGCGGGCGCAGAAAAAACACTCAATGGCCCGTTCAAGTACGGCTCCAGCCAGGTGGTTCTGCTGCTGAAGGAATTGAAGCGCGGGCTGGGTCAGGGCTGAGCCAGCGCCTGGGCCAGGTCGGCTTGCAGGTCGGCCAGGTCTTCCAGGCCCACCGAATAGCGGATCAGCCCGTCACCAATGCCCATCTGGGCGCGGATGTCGGCCCCGGCCTCCCAGAAAATGGTGTGGGCCACCGGAATCACCAGCGAGCGCGTGTCGGCCAGGCCCGTGCCCTTGACCGGAATCTGCAACCGGTTGATGAAGGGCAGGCAGTCGGCGGCATCGGCCAGCTCGAACGACAGCAGCCACGAGCCGCCCTTGAACAGCTGGGTGGCCTTGGCGTGCTGCGGGTGCGCGGGCAGAAACGGGTAGTTCACCCGCGCCACGGCGGGGTGCTGCGCCAGAAACTGCGCCAGCGCCAGCGCGGTGTCGCTGCTGGCCCGCTGGCGCAGGGCCAGGGTTTCGGCCCCGGTGGCAATCTGGTGCGCCTGCTCGGAAGACAGGGCACCGCCCATGTCGCGCAGGCCTTTTTTGCGGATCTGCACCAAGCCCCACTGGCGGGCATCGCCCTGGCGGTAGGGCGCAAAGATGTTGGGGTAAACGGCCCAGTTGAACAGCCCGGTGTCGGTCACTGCCCCGCCCAGCGCCGTGCCGTGGCCGCCAATGGTTTTGGTGAGCGAGTTGATTACCAGGCTGGCACCCACGGCCTTGGGCTGGAACAGAGCGGGCGAGGTGACGGTGTTGTCCACCACGTACACCAGTCCGTGCTCACGGCAGAGCTGCCCGATGCCGTCCAGATCGGCCACCTGGGTGCCGGGGTTGGCCACAGTTTCCACAAACACCATGCGGGTGTTGGGCTGCAAGGCGGCGGCCACGGCGCTGGCCTGGGTGGCATCGACCAGCGTGATGTCAATGCCCAGCCCCCGCAGCGTGCCCACCACGCTGTTGGTGTTGCCGAACACGAACTGGCTGACCACCAGGTGGTCGCCCGCCTTCAGCAGCGTGAGAAACACCGCGCTGATGGCGGCCATGCCGGTTGCAAAGCAAATGGTGCCCAGCCCGCCTTCCAGCAGGTTGATGCGCGACTCCAGCGCCGCCGTGGTGGGCGTGCCCTGGCGGGCGTAGTTGTAGCCTTTGACGGTGCCCTGGAACACGCCGACCAGCTCTTCCACGGTGTCAAAACCGTATTGCACCGAGGTGTGGATGGGTTTGCGCACGCCCCCGTGCTCCACGCCGAAGCGGCGGTCGGCATGGACGAGGCGGGTGTTGATGCCTGTGTCTGACATGGTGAGGTTTCCTGAAAATGTGCAGGGCGGTGGGGCACCGTCAACGGCAGCCACAGCCCATGAATATGTCCGAGTGTAAAAGTCCGGGGGCTGCGGTGTGCCACTTCACTGCATTGGCGCTTATGTGCGCTGGGGTGGTGTTACTTCACTTGTTCTGCTTTGGTGAGTGTGGCGTTGTTGCGCTCTGCGCCCGAACAAGGGGTGAGCCGTCCTCCGCACGCTGCGAGCAGAGATT
>CALMMY010000200.1 GCA_937868695.1 uncultured Comamonadaceae bacterium | reverse complement strand
TTCGCTGCGGAACAGGATGCCGTCGGCGTTGCGCACGGTCACGGCCAGGCCGTGGTGGCTGTGCATCACGTCGTGCAGGCGGGTGGTGAATTCGGGCAGGCTGGCCGAAGTGCTGCCCAGCTCCTGTATCAGGTGAACCTTGTCGCGCAGGGTGGCCTGGTCCAGCTCATCAAAGTGGGCTTGCACCGCCAGCACGGTCAGCCCGCCCAGGCCCAGCAGCACGGTGGCCGATACCAGGGTGTAGAGCGCGGTCAGGCGGGCGGTGAGGGTCAGGCGCGGCAGGTGGATCAGGCGGGTCAGGTAGGACAGCGGGCTGCGGGCGGGCATCATGGTTGCCCCGGTGCTTCCAGCACGTAGCCCATGCCGCGCACGGTCTGGATGAGGCGGGGTTCAAACTCGTCGTCCACCTTGGCACGCAGGCGGCGCATGGCCACTTCGATCACGTTGGTGTCGCTGTCGAAGTTCATGTCCCACACCTGCGAGGCAATCAGCGAGCGGGGCAGCACCTCGCCCTGGCGGCGCATCAGCAGCTCCAGCAGGCCAAATTCCTTGGCCGTGAGGTCGATGCGTTTGCCCGCGCGGCTGACGCGGCGGCGCAGCAAGTCCAGCTCCAGGTCGGCCACTTGCAGGCTGGTGGGCTCGGTGCCGCTGCGGCCCCGGCGCAGGATGGTGCGCACACGCGCCAGCAGCTCGGCAAACGAAAACGGCTTCACCAGGTAGTCGTCCGCGCCCATTTCCAGGCCTTTCACGCGGTCGGCCACCTGGTCGCGGGCCGTCAGAAACAGCACCGGCATGGCCTGGCCCCCGGCGCGGATGGCCCGCAGCACCTGCCAGCCGTCCAGGCCGGGCAGCATCACGTCCAGAATGACCAGATCGGGGGCGGTGTGCAGGGCCAGGTGCAGGCCATCGGGGCCGGTGGTGGCCAGGTCCACGGCAAAGCCCGCTTCGCGCAGGCCCTGGCGCAGGTAGTCGCCGGTTTTGGGTTCGTCTTCAACGATGAGGATTTTCATGGGGAGGCTCCGGGTGCGGAGTGTGCCCGCTGATGGGGGCGCTGGGGCCAAGCTGACAAATTTGTAATCCAACCGACAGGCTGCTGACGGCATGCGTTTTCCACAATCGGCCCCAACCACATTGTTGAAGGAGCCCCGGCTGTGAAATGTTCTGTACCCGCTGTTGGCCAGCGCCACCTGCTGGCGGCCAGTTTGCTGGCCCTGCCCCTGGCGCTGTGGGCACAGGCCCCTGCGCCACTGCCCACCCAATTACCCACTCCATTGCCCGAGGCCGATTGGAAGAAGGCCAACGCCGCCGTGGCTGAGTTTCCGCGCGGGCATGCCGATGTGCTGAAGTGGGAGCAGCAAAACCAGCCCGCCGCAGCCGCACAGGCCCAGTCTGCTGATTCCGTTGGCTCCGCCGGTTCTGGCCGAGTGGCGGGTGCGGCCACGCAGGCCGATGGCCTGAGCCTGATGTCGCCCGAGGCAGCTGTGCGCCAGGCCTGGCGACAGCACCGTGGGCTGACCAGTGTGATGAGCCGCCTGGGCCAGGCCAATGTGAATGAGCTGGCCCAGGGCCGCTGGACGGAGGTGGACGCTTCGCTGCAACGCCGCGTACACGACATGGGCGAGCTGCTGGAGGTGGCCGCCCAGGGACGCAAAGCCTGGGTGCAGGCGGTGGCGGCCCGCCAAGTGCTGCAACAGCGCCGCACCGCGCTGGAGGCTGCCGAGGCCGCCAGCGAGCTGGGGCGGCGCATGGTGAGCGTGGGCAACTGGAGCAAGTTGCAGCAGACGCAGGTGCAGCTGGCCCAGTCCAACGCCCGCATGGGTTTGCGCCGCGCCCAGTACGCCGCCGCGCAGGCCGAGGCCACACTCATTCAAACCCTGGGGCTGACCGGCCAGCAGGCCACGGTGCAACTGCCTGACCGGCTGCCCGATCTGCCCGCCCAAACCCTGACCGCCCAGCAGCTGGATGCCCGTGCCGCAGCCATTGCCGGGCAGTTGCCGCGCATCGAAGGGCAGCGCAACGCGGCCCTGGTGCGCCAGGCCCGGCAGGCTTACACCGACAGCCATGCGCTGGCGCTGGCCGCCCGCGACGAGGTGGTGCAGACCCGCGAACTCATCAGCGAAGAAACCCTGCTGCGCTACAACGGCATGCTGAAAAGCGTGTGGGATGTGCTGGCCGAGGTGGGCAACCAGTCGCAAGCGGTGGTGGCCGCCATCGAGGCCCAGCGCGATTTCTGGCTGGCCGAGGCCGATATGCAGTGGGTGCTGCAAGGCGGTGCGCCCACCGGCTTTGTCAACCTGGGCGGCGGTGGTGGCGGCGAGTCTGCCGCGCCCGCCGGGCATTGATGCCCGCTGAACACAGCCTCCCCAGCTCACTTCCCCATTCGAGCATTCCACCGAGAAGCACCCCAGGAATTCACATGAACCCCATTCACTCACGCCGTCAATTCTTTGCCGGTGCGGCTGCATCGGTCGCCGGGCTGGCCGTGGCCCGCTCTGCGCTGGCGGGCTTGCCCGAGCCGGTCATTCAAACGTCTGTCCACACCGCGCCGCCGCTGGTGCCCAACACCGGGCGGCCCTACAACCCCGTGGTCACGCTCAACGGCTGGACGCTGCCTTGGCGCATGAACAACGGCGTGAAAGAGTTTCACCTGGTGGCCGAGCCCGTGGTGCGCGAGGTGATGCCCGGCTTCAAGGTCAACATGTGGGGCTACAACGGCCAAAGCCCCGGCCCCACCATCGAGGTGGTGGAGGGCGACCGCGTGCGCCTGTTCGTCACCAACAAGCTGCCCGAGCACACCACCATCCACTGGCACGGCCAGCGCCTGCCCTGCGGCATGGACGGCGTGGGCGGCCTCACCCAGCCGCAAATTCCGGTGGGCAAAACCTTTGTATACGAGTTTGAAGCCCGCCGCCCCGGCACCTTCATGTACCACCCCCATGCCGACGAAATGACTCAAATGGCGATGGGCATGATGGGCATGTGGGTGACGCACCCCAAGGCCAAACACCCGCACATCAGCACCGTGGACCGCGATTTCTGCTTTTTGCTGAATGCCTTTGACGTGGAGCCCGGCAGCAAAACGCCCAAGGTCAACACCATGCTGGACTTCAACACCTGGTGCTGGAACAGCCGGGTGTTCCCGGCCATCGACACGCTCAACGTGCGGCTG
>CALMMY010000199.1 GCA_937868695.1 uncultured Comamonadaceae bacterium | reverse complement strand
CGACAGCCGCAAAACACACCCGGTCAAAATGAGAATGGCCGCCAGGCATCCAAAGCGCATGAAAAAAACCCGCGCACAGATGACCTGTGCGCGGGCTTTCGAAGTTGCCTCTGGCCTGCTGACCAGGCCAGGGGTGCCGGTATCAGGCTTTGCGGCCTGGTTGGGCCAGGTGCTCGACCACGGCCAGCGCTCTGTCCATCGACTTGGCCAGTGAACCGGATGTGAAGTATTTGCCCGCCACACCCAGGCCGGGCACACCGTCCACCTGGTAAGCCTCGGTGATCTGGGTGGCGCGCCTGGCCTTGCCCGCCACGCTGAACGAGTTGTAAAACTCCAGAAACTTGGCTTTGTCCACGCCCTGCTTGACCAGCCAGGCTGCAATGTCATCCTGGGTGTTGAGCTTGACTCTTTCGACATGCAAGGCGGTGAACACCTTGCCATGCAACTCCTCCACCTTGCCCATTGCCTCCAGCACATAGTAGAGGCGCTGCAAAGGCACGTTGTCGTCGCGGAAAGCCACGGGCACGCGGCGCACCGCCATGTGCGCAGGCGCTTTTTTCAGCCAGGCATCGAACGCAGGCTCGAAGCGGGCACAGTGGGGGCACCAGTAGCCAAAAAACTCCACCACCTCCACCTTGTCGGCGGGGGCATCCACAGGGGCGGGACGGCCCAGTTTGTAATAGTCGGTGCCTTCTTTGAAAGCGGTGGGCTGGGCCAGCGCCTGGGCAGACACGCCTCCCAGGGTCACGGTGGCGCAAGACAGCATGGCTGCCTGGGAAAAATCACGACGACGCATGGTCAATCACTCCTGTTGTGTGTGGGTCTGAGTGTGGCAATCGCCACGAAAGTTCCAACGGGCCCCGCCTCACCGCTGTACACGAACCAGCGCAGCTTCGACACCGTTGGAGGCCAGGTTGTCTTTCATTTTCTCGGCATCGGCCTGGCGCTCATACGGCCCCATGCGCACACGGTACACCGTGCGCCCCGATTGTTCGCGCTCGGTGGTGCTGGCATCCAGCCCCATCAGCAGCAGCTTGGCACGCTGCGCCTGGGCATCTTCCGGCGTGCGGTAGGCCCCGGCCTGCACAAAATACACAAACGTGCCGACACTGGCCTCTGCCTCCGGCTTGGCCGTACCAGACGCAGCCGCTGTTTTGGTGGCCATCTTGCTCTGGGCCAGGTCGCCCAGCGGATCAGCCGACTCCGTTTTGGCTTTGGCTGGTGGCACAACGGGCTTGGCCTCGGCCACCGGGGCAGCGGGTTTGGCCACGGGCTCACTCTGCGCCTCGCGCACAGGCTGGGCGGGTGCAGGCTCAGGTGCAGGTGCTTTTTCGGCAGCGGGTTTCTCGGCTGGCGGCGGCGGGGTGATGGCCTTGATGGCCCCGCCCGAGCCCAACGATGCGTTGGGGTTCCAGTTCTTGTTGCGCTCGGCCTCCGCCGCATCTTCAGCGGGTTTGCGCGTCAGCGCCCTGTCCACAAAGGGCACGGGCACCTTGGTGACGTACACCGCCACGGCCAGCGCAGCCGCCAGCCCGATCAGCACGCCCAGAATCAGGCCGATCAGCGTGCCGCCACGCTGCTGTGAAGTGGAAATCAGGGTCATGTCGGCTGCCTTGTGTTGAACCGGGGCTGTCATCACAGCCATCACATCTTGCGCGGGGCGCTCACGCCCAGCACGGCCAGGCCGTTGGCCAGCACCTGGGCGGTAGCGGCCACCAGGGCCAGGCGGGCCAGCCTGACCGCTTCATCGTCCACCAGAATGCGCTCGGCATCGTAGTAGCTGTGGTACTGCGATGCCAGCTCGCGCAGGTAGAAAGTCACATCGTGCGGGGCCTCGCCTTCGGCGGCTGCGGTCAGCATGGCCGGGTATTGGGCCAGCTTGAGCATCAGCGCAGCGGCCTGCGGGCTGGTGAGTGCCGACAGATCCGCCTGCGCCAGGCTGGCGGCATCGCCCCCCCAGGCCGCCAGCACCGAGCAGATGCGGGCATGCGCGTACTGCACGTAGTACACCGGGTTGTCGTTGTTCTTCTGCACGGCCAGATCGACATCGAAGGTGTACTCGGTATCGGGTTTGCGGCTGAGCAGAAAAAAGCGCACCGCGTCTTTGCTGGTCCATTCGATCAGGTCGCGCAGCGTGACATAGCTGCCTGCACGCTTGCTGATCTTGACTTCCTCGCCGTTGCGTACCACGCGCACCATGGTGTGCAGCACGTAGTCGGGGTAGCCCTGCGGAATGCCCACATTGGCCGCCTGCAAACCGGCCCGCACGCGGGCAATGGTGCCGTGGTGGTCGGTGCCCTGGATGTTGACCACCTTGGTGAAGCCGCGCTCCCACTTGGCAATGTGGTAGGCCACATCGGGCACAAAGTAGGTGAAGGTGCCGTCCTTCTTGCGCATCACGCGGTCTTTGTCGTCGCCGTAGTCGGTGCTTTTGAGCCAGAGTGCGCCGTCCTGCTCGTAGGTTTTGCCAGCGGCCACCAGCTTGGCCACCGTGGTTTCCACGCGCCCGCTGGTGTAGAGGCTGGACTCCAGGTAGTAGTGGTCAAATTTGACCTCGAACGCCTGCAAATCCAAGTCTTGCTCGTGGCGCAGGTAGGCCACCGCGAACTGGCGGATGCTGTCGAGGTCGTTCACATCGCCGCTGGCGGTGAATTCGCGGTCGTCGGCCTTGACGGTCTTTTGAGCCAGGAAATCGGCGGCAATGTCGGCGATGTAGTCGCCGTTGTAAAAGGCTTTGCTGGCCGGGTTGTCGGGGTCGGTGGGCCAGCAGTCGTCACCGGGCTTGAAGCCTTTGGCACGCAGCTGGGTGCTGTTGGCCAGGGTTTGAATTTGCACGCCCGCGTCGTTGTAATAGAACTCGCGGTGAACGCTCCAGCCCTGGGTGGACAGCAGGTTGCAGATGGCATCGCCCAGCGCAGCCTGGCGGCCATGGCCCACATGCAGCGGGCCGGTGGGGTTGGCCGACACAAACTCCACCAGCACCCGCTCATTGCGGGCGGGGCGCACACCAAAGGTGCCCCCCTGGCCCAGCACTTCGCGGATGATTTCCTGCTTGGCGGCGGCCTTCAGGCGGATGTTGATGAAACCGGGGCCGGCAATTTCCAGCGCTTCCACCCACTGGCTGTACACCGGCGTGGCTCGCAGTGCGGCGCACAGGGCTTCGGCCACCTGGCGGGGATTCTGTTTCAGGGGTTTGGCCAGCTGCATGGCGGCGGTGCTGGCAAAGTCGCCGTGGGCAGCCACTTTGGGCGATTCAAAAGCGGCTTTCTCGCCCGCACCGGGGGCCAGCTTGTCGAGTTCGGCGGCCAGGGTGGCCAGCAATTCTTGTTTGATGTTGAGCATGCGGGGATTTTAGGTGGCCGCCTTGGGTGGCTGTGCCTGGCACGCCAATGTGTGTGCATTTGTTGTCAAGTGGCCGGGCTGCATGCGGCGTAGGCTGCCACACCGCCTCCAAGCCCGCCACAATGCCGTTGTCTTGCCGGAGCAATGGGCACCCGCCTTCTGGCAGGCACACATTCCAACACTCAACACAAAGGAAGCTTCATGATCAAGTTCGCCACCGCCATCACACTGGGCCTGTCTTTGCTGGCTGGCTCTGCCCTGGCTGCCGAAGAAGCCGCTGCGCCCACCGCCCACCAAAACAAAATGAAAACCTGCAACGCCGATGCCAAGGCCAAAGACCTCAAGGGTGACGAGCGCAAAGCCTTCATGAGCAGCTGCCTGAGCGCCAAGGTCGATGGCAAAACCGCCCAGCAAAACAAGATGAAAACCTGCAACGCCGAAGCCAAAACCAAGGCCCTCGCTGGCGACGAACGCAAAGCCTTCATGAGCAGCTGCCTGAAGGGTTGATTCCACGCCTGGTCAGCAGCGACCCAGCGGTCACCGCCACCGCACAAGCGGCTACCAATCTTGAATCAGGCTGCGGGCGGCGGCGGCCTTGACAGCCTGCGTCAGCCGCTGGGCAGACGGGGCCTCGCGCTCCCAGTGCTGCCAGTACAGCATCACATCCACCGCCGCCCCCGGAATCAACTCCAGCAGCGGCGTGCGCCCTGGCTGGGCGGCCCGGTTGGCCAGGTGCTGGTCGGGCACCATGCCCCAGCCCAGCCCCAGTTCGATGGCCATTTCAAACCCGTCCACAGCCGGGGCAAAGTGACGCGGATAGGCGGGCTGCTTCAGACCGAAGTGCCGGGCCAGAAACGCATCCTGCAATCCATCCTTGCGGTTGAAGATGACCGCTGGCGTGGCCAGCAGCCTGTGGATGGACACCCCCCCGCCAGCCTCCTGCACACTGGCCAGCAGGCTGGCCGAGCCCACGCAGCGGTAACGCATGGTGCCCAGCGGCTCGGCCACGCAGCCGCGCATGGCCCGCGACAGCGTGGTGACGCAACCCAGCACATCACCGCTCTTGAGCGCACCGTGGGTGTGATCCTGGTCGTCCAGCATGATGTCGAGCAGCAGGCGGTGCTGCGCCAGCAGCGGGGCCACGCCAGGCAAAAACCAGCTGGCCATCGAGTCGGCATTGATGGCCACGCTCAGTGTCTGCCAGCTGGCCGCACCGGCTGCGCCCGCCGCCGCACCGCCGCTCAACCCCTGGAGCAAATCCGTCTCCATCAGCCGCACCTGGCGCACATGGGTCAGCAAGGCCTGGCCCGCCGCCGTGGTGGTGACGGTTTTGCCGCGCACAAGCAGGCGCTGGCCCAGCGCCTCTTCCAGCGACTTAATGCGCAGCGACACGGCCGCCAGCGTGATGTTGAGCGCCTGCGCCGCCGCCAGAAAACTGCCCTGCTCGGCCACGGCGGCCAGGGCTTCGAGTTGGCGGGCATCCAGCATATTAATTAAATATAAATTGAGTGAATTGACTTTGAATCAACTCAGTTTAATTGAAGTGGGTTTTCGCGCACACTGGCGGCCATTCGATTGTTTTGCCACCGGAGCCTGCCATGAGCACACTTGCCATTCCTTTTTTCAGCCCCGCCTTCAACGCCGGCATGGTGCTCAGTCTGTCGCTCATCATGGCCATTGGCCCGCAAAACGCGCATGTGCTGCGCATGGGCCTGCAACGCCAGCATGTGTGGCTGACGGTGGGCGTGTGCATCGTGGCCGATGTGCTGCTGATTGCGCTGGGCGTGCTGGGCCTGGCCCAGCTGGGCGGCCTGTCGGACAAGCTGCAAGGTGCGCTGGTGGGTGCGGGGGTGCTGTTTCTGGCCGTGTATGGCTGGGAGGCCGCCCGCCGCTTCATGCAACCCGCGCAGGCTGCCGTGGTGGCATCAGCCACACCCGCCCAGCCCGCCACCCTCAGCCGCCGCCAGGCCGTGGCATCGGCGCTGGCGTTTTCGTGGCTCAACCCCCACGCCTGGCTGGACACCGCCGTGCTGATCGGCACCGCCTCGCTGGCCTACGGTGCGCCGGGCAACACGGTGTTCGGTCTGGGCGCTGCCGTGGGCTCGACCGTGTGGTTTGTGGTGCTGGGCGTGGCCGTGTTCTGGCTGGGCCGCCGCCTGGGCTCGGCCACCCTGTGGCGCTGGCTCGATGGCCTGGTGGCCGTGATGATGTGGGGCACGGCTGTGTTTTTGCTCAAGAGCCTGTTTTGACAGGTTCGGCGGTAGGCAAGCTGGCGAGCCACCGCTGGACATGGTGAAGTACGGCTTACAATTCTCCCAGTTCGGGAGGAATGTGCATGCGGGTCATCGCCAAAAGTACCTTGGTCAGGTTCTGGAGCCAGCCTGGGGCTGCCGATGCCCAAAGTGCGCTGCAAAGCTGGCACGACGAGGCCCAGAAAGCGCACTGGGAAACGCCTCAGGACATCAAGAATCAGTACCGCAGTGCCAGCATCTGCGGCAACAACCGCGTGGTGTTCAACATCGCGGGCAACAAATACCGCCTGGTGGTCGAGATGCAATACCAGGCGGGCATCGCATGGGTCAAGTTCATCGGGACGCATGCGCAGTACGACCAGATCGACGTGGAGAGAGTCAATGACTGTTAAACCCATACGCAACGATGCCGATTTGCAGGCTGCATTCCGGCAACTTGAGCGGGTGTTTCAGGCCCCACCCGATTCCGAGCAGGCCGATGAGCGGGATGTGCTGGTGACGTTGATTGAGGTTTACGAAGCCAAGCACTACCCCATCGGCCCCGCCGATCCGGTGGAGGCGATCAAATTCAGAATGGAGCAACAAAACCTGACACCCAAAGATCTGGAGCCCTACATCGGCTCCAGTGGACGGGTGTCAGAGGTACTCAACCGCAAGCGCCGCCTGAGCCTGCACATGATCCGCAAACTGCACGCCGGTCTGCGCATTCCCTACGAAAGCTTGCTCGCCGCAGGCTGACCCCTCCACGGGTCAGCCACCCTGTGGCGCTGGCTCGATGGCCTGGTGGCCGTGATGATGTGGGGCACGG
>CALMMY010000198.1 GCA_937868695.1 uncultured Comamonadaceae bacterium | reverse complement strand
TGACCAAGATCACCCTGAACATGGGTGTGAGCGAAGCGGTTGCCGACAAGAAGGTAATGGACAACGCTGTTGCGGATTTGACCAAGATCGCCGGTCAGAAGCCTGTGGTCACCAAGGCCCGCAAGGCCATCGCTGGTTTCAAGATCCGCGAAGGCCAGGCCATCGGTTGCATGGTCACCCTGCGTGGTCGCCACATGTATGAATTCCTCGACCGTTTTGTGACGGTTGCGCTGCCCCGCGTTCGCGACTTCCGTGGTATCTCCGGCCGTTCATTCGATGGCCGTGGCAACTACAACGTCGGTGTCAAAGAGCAGATCATCTTCCCCGAAATCGAGTACGACAAGGTCGATGCTCTGCGCGGACTGAACATCAGCATCACGACAACTGCCAAAACAGACGAAGAGTGCAAGGCTCTGTTGGCTGGTTTCCGTTTCCCATTCAAGAACTGAGGTGGCGTGTGGCAAAACAAGCTTTACTCCAGCGTGAACTCAAGCGGGCCCAGCTCGCCGCCAAGTTCGCCAAAAAATACGCCGATCTGAAGGCCGCATCCAAAGATGTCAAGCTGTCAGACGAAGAACGTGATGCAGCTCGCCTCGGCCTCCAGAAGTTGCCTCGCAATGCCAATCCAACTCGCCAACGCAACCGTTGCGCGATCACGGGTCGTCCTCGCGGTACGTTCCGTCAATTCGGTTTGGCTCGCGCCAAAGTTCGTGAAATGGCTTTTGCCGGTGACATTCCCGGCATGACCAAGGCCAGCTGGTAAGCCCTAGGAGAACCACAAATGAGCATGAGTGATCCTATTGCCGACATGCTGACACGCATTCGGAATGCACAGATGGTCCAGAAGCCTTCTGTCAGCTTGCCTTCATCCAAGGTAAAAGTGGCCATCGCCCAAGTCCTGAAGGACGAAGGCTACATTGATGGCTTCAAGATCAAGACTGCCGATGGCAAGTCGGAGCTTGAAATTGCATTGAAGTATTACGCTGGTCGTGCCGTGATTGAGCGCATTGAGCGCGTCAGCCGCCCTGGCCTGCGTATTTACAAAGGCCGCGATGCCATTCCTCAGGTCATGAATGGCCTGGGTGTGGCCATCGTGACCACTCCCCAAGGTGTCATGACCGACCGCAAAGCTCGCGCTGCGGGTGTCGGTGGTGAAGTTCTGTGTTACGTCGCCTGACGCTGGGCATTGAGGAGAAAACTGAATGTCTCGTGTAGCGAAAACAGCCGTCAACGTTCCCCAAGGTGTGGACGTGACTCTCAAGGCTGAAAGCATTGCTGTCAAGGGCGCGCTCGGCGTGCTCGAATTGGCACAAAGCAGCCTTGTCAAGGTTGAGCAGAACGCCAACGCACTGTCCTTCCAGCCGGTTGATGCTTCCCGCGAAGCAGATGCCATGTCTGGCACCATGCGCCAACTTGTGAACAACATGGTGGTGGGTGTGGCCAAGGGTTTCGAGCGCAAGCTGACCCTGATCGGTGTGGGTTACAAGGCGCAAGCCCAAGGTGCCAAGCTGAATCTGACCGTGGGCTACTCGCACCCAGTGGTGTTCGATATGCCTGCTGGCATCAAGGTGGAAACACCTTCGCCAACAGAAATCCTGATCAAGGGTTCCGATCGTCAGCGCGTGGGTCAGATTGCCGCAGAAATCAGGGCAGTCCGTCCACCCGAGCCTTACAAGGGCAAGGGCATCCGTTATGCGGATGAAAAAGTCGCGATCAAAGAAACCAAGAAGAAATAAGGACTGGGATCATGTTGACCAAAAAAGAGCAACGTCTCCGTCGTGCCCGCCAGACACGCATCCGGATTGCGCAGCAATCTGCTGTGCGTCTGACCGTGAATCGCACCAATTTGCACATTTATGCCAGCGTCATTTCTGGCGACGGCACACGCGTTCTGGCATCGGCTTCCACAGCCGAAGCTGAAGTGCGCGCCATGATCGGCTCGTCAGGCAAGGGTGGCAACAAAACCGCTGCCGAACTGATCGGAAAGCGCATTGCCGAAAAGGCAAAAGCAGCCGGTATTGAAAAGGTGGCTTTTGACCGTGCAGGCTTTGCCTACCATGGTCGGGTCAAGGCTCTCGCAGATGCAGCCCGGGAAGCCGGTCTTCAGTTCTGATCACAAGGAATACTAGAAATGGCTAAATTCCAGGCAAAAGCACAAGGTGATGCACCTGAAGACGGCTTGCGCGAGAAAATGATTGCGATCAACCGCGTAACCAAAGTGGTTAAGGGCGGTCGCATTTTGGGTTTCGCTGCACTGACAGTCGTCGGTGATGGTGAAGGTCGCGTTGGCATGGGCAAAGGCAAGGCACGGGAAGTTCCTGTTGCTGTGCAAAAAGCCATGGAGCAAGCGCGCCGCAATCTGATCAAGGTTTCGTTGAAAAACGGATCTTTGCATCACAGCGTGCATGGTGAACACGGTGCTTCCAATGTGATGATGCTGCCCGCAGCAAAAGGTACCGGCATCATCGCTGGTGGCCCCATGCGCGCAGTGTTTGAAGTGTTGGGCATCACCGATGTGGTTGCCAAGAGCCACGGCTCCAGCAACCCATACAACCTGGTTCGTGCAACGCTTGACGCATTGAAGAACTCATCCACACCTTCCGACATTGCAGCCAAGCGCGGCAAATCGGTCGAAGACATTTTTAACTGAGGAGTGTTGCAATGACAACAACCCCCAATACTGTCAAAGTCAAGTTGGTTCGCAGCCCCATCGGCTGCAAAGAATCACACCGCGCTACCGTGCGTGGACTGGGTCTGCGCAAAATGCACAGTGTCAGCGAACTGCAGGACACACCAGCAGTGCGCGGCATGATCAACAAGATCAGCTACCTGGTCGCGGTCATTTAATCAGGGCTCATCATGGAACTCAATACCATCAAACCCGGCGAAGGCTCCAAGCATGCCAAGCGCCGCGTGGGTCGCGGCATTGGCTCAGGCTTGGGCAAAACCGCTGGTCGTGGCCACAAGGGTCAAAAATCGCGTGCTGGTGGCTACCACAAAGTGGGCTTTGAGGGCGGTCAAATGCCCATGCAACGCCGTCTGCCCAAGCGTGGTTTCAAATCCCATCTGCTGAAGCTGAACGGTGAAGTGTCCCTGACAGACTTGTCTGCCTTGGGTGCTGCCGAAGTCGATCTGCTGACTCTCAAGCAAGCTGGTCTGGTTTCTGACTTGGTCCGCAAGGTCAAAGTCATCAACACCGGTACCATCACACTGGCTGTCGCACTGAAAAATGTGGGCGCTACTGCTGGTGCCAAGGCTGCCATTGAGGCGGCTGGTGGCTCTGTCGCCTAACGAACGGTACGGATAAGCACGTGGCGACCGTCAGTCCAACCATTGCAAAGTCAGACAAGTATGGCGACTTGCGTCGCCGTCTTGTGTTTCTGTTGCTTGCACTTGTGGTGTACCGCATTGGTGCGCACATTCCGGTTCCTGGGATTGATCCCAACCAGATGGCGCAATTGTTCAAGTCACAGGAAGGTGGCATATTGAGTCTGTTCAATATGTTCTCCGGTGGTGCCTTGTCAAGGTTTGCGGTGTTTGCTCTGGGCATCATGCCTTATATTTCAGCGTCCATCATCATGCAATTGGGGGCATATGTCATCCCGGCATTGGAGCAGCTGAAAAAAGAAGGCGAGGCAGGACGCAGAAAAATCACGCAATACACACGGTATGGAACAGTTGGCTTGGCCATCTTCCAGTCGCTGGGTATTGCTCTGGCATTGCAAGGTACACCCGGATTGGTGCTGTCGCCAGGGTTCATGTTTCAGTTGACCACTGTGGTCAGCCTGACTGCGGGCACCATGTTTTTGATGTGGCTGGGCGAGCAAATTACCGAGCGTGGTCTGGGTAATGGCATTTCAATTCTGATTTTTGCAAGCATTGCTGCTGGGCTTCCGAGTGCAATGGCTGGCTTGTTTGAATTGGTGAGAACTGGCGCAATGAGTATTCTCGCCTCGCTGTTCATCATGATCCTGGTTATTTTGGTGACCTATTTCGTGGTGTTTGTGGAGCGTGGTCAGCGCAAAATTCTGGTTAATTACGCACGTCGTCAAGTTGGCAACAAGGTTTACGGTGGTCAATCCTCCCATTTGCCGCTGAAGCTGAACATGGCGGGTGTGATTCCAGCGATTTTTGCATCGTCCATCATTCTGCTTCCTGCAACGGTCGTTGGCTGGTTCAGTACGGGTGATTCTCTCCGCTGGCTGAAGGACATTGCGTCTGCTTTGACTCCAGGTCAACCCATTTACGTGGGTTTGTATGGGGCAGCCATTGTGTTCTTCTGCTTTTTCTACACTGCATTGGTGTTCAACAGCAGAGAAACCGCAGACAACCTGAAAAAGAGCGGTGCGTTCATTCCCGGTATACGACCAGGGGATCAGACAGCGCGTCACATCGACAAAATCCTGTCGCGGTTGACCTTGGCTGGTGCCATCTACATCACTCTGGTCTGTCTGCTGCCTGAGTTCTTGATTTTGAAATACAACGTCCCGTTTTACTTTGGTGGAACATCATTGTTGATCATTGTGGTTGTGACCATGGATTTCATGGCTCAAGTTCAGAATTACATGATGTCGCAGCAATACGAGTCGTTGCTGAAAAAAGCCAATTTCAAAGGTTCGTTGGGTGCCTAATCTTTCCAGGCATGCAATCGTAAATTGATCAACTTATCTGAATTGTCAGATAACAAGTTAACCAGAGTTAAATCAGGAGAATGCTATGAGAGTTTCGGCTTCGGTCAAAAAAATGTGCCGCAACTGTAAAATTATTCGGCGTAAAGGCGTTGTGCGAGTCATTTGTACAGATCCACGCCACAAACAGCGTCAAGGCTGATTGAGTTAAAGAGGACCATCATGGCTCGTATTGCAGGTATCAACATTCCTCCTCACAAACATGCTGAAATTGGCCTGACTGCCATTTTCGGTATTGGTCGCACTCGTGCTCGTCAGATTTGCGAGCAATGCGGCATTGAGTATTCCAAGAAAATCAAAGAGTTGTCTGACGCTGAACTTGAAAAAGTTCGTGACCTCGTCAACACCATGACGATTGAAGGTGACCTCCGTCGTGAAACAACCATGAACATCAAGCGTTTGATGGACATTGGTTGCTACCGTGGTTTCCGCCATCGTCGTGGCTTGCCTTTGCGTGGTCAGCGCACCAAAACCAATGCGCGTACCCGCAAGGGGCCTCGCAAGGCCGCGTTGGCATTGAAGAAATAATTCACTGAAAGCTATCCATGGCTAAGCAACAATCCAGTACCGCTTCTGCGCGCATGCGCAAGAAAGTGCGCAAGAACATTGCCGATGGCATCGCTCATGTGCACGCTTCTTTCAACAACACCATCATCACCATCACCGATCGCCAAGGCAATGCATTGTCTTGGGCTTCGTCTGGTGGACAGGGGTTCAAGGGCTCGCGCAAATCCACACCATTCGCAGCGCAGGTTGCCTCTGAAGTTGCTGGTCGTGCCGCCATTGAACAAGGTATCAAGAACCTGGATGTCGAAATCAAGGGCCCCGGTCCTGGTCGCGAATCCTCTGTTCGCGCTCTGGGTGCATTGGGTATCCGCATCGTCTCGATTGCCGATGTGACACCCGTTCCCCATAACGGCTGCCGTCCTCAAAAACGCCGCCGCATCTGATATAGTCGCCCGCTTTGCGGGTTTCGCAAGACCACCGCCACGGCCATCCACCGTGGCTCCTGCATTTCTGCATGCAGTAGATCAATCACAAGGAACTTAACGTGGCACGTTACCTCGGCCCCAAGGCCAAACTTTCCCGCCGTGAAGGCACCGATCTGTTGCTCAAGAGCGCACGCCGCTCCATCAGCGACAAGGCCAAATTCGACTCCAAGCCAGGCCAGCATGGCCGCACCTCCGGTGCCCGTACTTCTGACTACGGTCTGCAGTTGCGCGAAAAGCAAAAAGTCAAGCGCATGTACGGCATTCTGGAGCGTCAGTTCCGCCGCTATTTTGAAGAAGCCGACCGTCGCCGTGGCAACACCGGTGCCAACCTGTTGTTCCTGCTGGAATCGCGTCTCGACAACGTGGTGTTCCGCATGGGCTTTGCCTCAACACGTGCTGAAGCCCGTCAGATGGTTTCCCACAAAGCGATCACCGTCAACGGTGCATCCGTCAACATTCCTTCCTACCTGGTGAAGGCCGGTGACGCAGTTGCTGTGCGTGAAAAATCCAAGACACAGGCTCGCGTGGTTGAAGCCCTCGAACTGGCCAAGCAAATCGGCTTCCCCGCATGGGTTGAAGTGGCCGCTGACAAGGCCGAAGGCGTGTTCAAGAAAACGCCTGACCGTGACGAATTTGCTTCTGACATCAACGAGTCGTTGATCGTTGAGTTGTACTCTCGCTAATCCGTTCCCCGGTTGTGGTGAACCCACCATGCCGGGGTTGCTTCGTCGGCCTTATCGGTGTAACGAGCCGAGGGTATTGAAGGAAGTTTGAATGCTTACGAATTTGTTGAAACCGAAGTCCATCCAAGTAGAACAAATCAGCGCCAACCGTGCCAAGGTCAGCCTTGAGCCGTTTGAACGCGGTTATGGTCACACCTTGGGCAATGCGCTTCGCCGGGTGCTGCTGTCATCGATGGTCGGCCATGCTCCCACGGAAGTCACCATCGCTGGTGTGCTCCACGAATACTCATCCATTGACGGTGTGCAGGAAGATGTGGTCAACATCCTTCTGAACCTCAAGGGTGTGGTGTTCAAGCTGGTGAGCCGCGATGAGGTGACCCTGAGCTTGCGCAAAGACACCGAAGGCGTGGTGACGGCTGGTGACATTCAGACTCCCCACGATGTCGAAATCGTGAACCCTTCGCACCACATTGCCACGTTGTCAGTCGGCACCAAGTTGGACATGCAGATCAAGGTCGAAAAAGGCCGTGGCTACATTTCCGGCTCCATGCGCCGCAACGATGACCAGGTTCGCTCCATTGGCCGCATCGTGCTGGATGCTTCGTTCTCTCCCGTGCGTCGCGTCAGCTACACCGTAGAGAGCGCCCGCGTCGAACAGCGTACCGATCTGGACAAACTGGTCATCGACATCGAGACCAACGGTTCCATCGGCCCCGAAGAAGCGGTGCGTGCATCGGCCAAAATTCTGGTTGAGCAACTGGCTGTGTTCGCACAGTTGGAAGGCGTGGAGCTGTCGGTGTTCGATGCACCCGCCCAGCGTGCTTCCCAGCAGTTTGACCCCATCCTGCTGCGCCCAGTCGATGAACTCGAATTGACCGTTCGTTCGGCCAATTGCCTGAAGGCCGAGAACATCTACTACATCGGTGACCTGATCCAGCGCACCGAAAACGAACTGCTCAAAACCCCCAACCTCGGTCGCAAGTCGCTGAACGAGATCAAGGAAGTGCTGGCCTCCCGTGGTCTGACACTGGGCATGAAGCTGGAAAACTGGCCACCCGTTGGCCTGGACAAGCAGTAATTTTTTCACCGAGGCCCGTCCTCACCCGGCAGTACCTGACACGGCTGCCGGCAAAATAATCTCAAGGTAATCACCATGCGTCACGGTAACGGACTCCGCAAACTCAACCGCACCAGCTCACACCGGCTGGCCATGCTGCGCAACATGATGAACTCTCTGCTGACGCACGAAGTCATCAAGACCACAGTGCCCAAGGCCAAAGAACTGCGCCGCGTGGTTGAGCCCATGATCACGCTGGCCAAAGAGCCTACCCTGGCCAACCGCCGTCTGGCATTTGACCGTCTGCGCGACCGCGATGTGGTTGTGAAGCTGTTCAACGAACTGGGCCCACGTTTCAAGGCTCGTCCCGGTGGCTACACCCGCATCCTGAAAATGGGTTTCCGCGTCGGCGACAATGCACCCATGGCACTGGTTGAATTGGTTGATCGTGCAGAAGAAGCTGCACCTGTTGCAGAAGCGGCAGAATAAGTGTTATAATTAATGTCTTGACGCGCGGTGGAGCAGCCTGGTAGCTCGTTGGGCTCATAACCCAAAGGTCGCAAGTTCAAATCTTGCCCGCGCAACCAACAAAATCAAGCACTTAGCTTGTTCAAAAAGCCCTCTCACAGAGGGCTTTTTGCTTTTCTGGACTTCCTCATCACAACGCAGTCCCATGCCGGGTATCAAAGTGCCGGATCGTGTGCTGTTCGTCGGTTAACCTCAAGCCCTGTCCACACAGGAGTCTTGCTTGAGCCGTTCCATTTCCCCCGGATTCATTGCGCTGCATGGCAACCGTGCCGAATATCTGGCGCAGACTGTGATCGACTGGTTGCGTCTGCATCCGCTCGACCCGCTGGAAGAAGAAGTGGTGCTGGTGCAGAGCAATGGCATGGCCGAGTGGTTCAAGATGGACATGGCGCGGCAGACCGGCGTGTGTGCCTCGGTGCGGGTGGAGCTGCCGGGGCGCTTCATCTGGCGCACCTACCGGCAGATTCTGGGTGCGGGTGCGGTGCCCCGCGACTCGCCACTGGATAAACTGCCCCTCACCTGGCGGCTGATGCAGGTGCTGCCCGGCTTGCTGGCCTTGCCGGAATTTGCCCCTGTGCAGGGCTATCTGCGCCCGCAGGAACCCGACCGTTGGATTCAGTTGGCGGCACGTTTGGCCGATTTGCTGGACCAATACCAGAACTACCGCACAGACTGGCTGCAACTCTGGATGCAGGGTCGCCATGAGCTGATCCGGGCCGACGGCACCCATGAACCCCTGCCTGCCGATCAGCGCTGGCAGGCCATGCTCTGGCAGGCGGTGGTGCAGACGCTGGATGAGCGCCAGCAGGCCACCACCCGCCCGGCTTTGCACCAGCAGGTGCTCGACAGGCTGCAAGGCGAAGAAGACTTCAGTGGCCGGGTGGCTCGGCGCGTGGTGGTGTACGGCATGAGCCATCTGCCCGGCTCCACGCTGGAGACGCTGGCCGCCCTGAGCCGGCATTGCCAGGTGCTGCTGGCCGTACCTAATCCTTGCCAGCACTACTGGGGCGACATCATGGAAGGACGCGAGCTGCTCAAAACCCAGCGCCGCCGCCAGTCCGCACGCGACGGAGCCGACCTGTCGGTGGTGGCCTTGCAGGACATGCACCAGCATGCCCACCCGCTGCTGGCCGCCTGGGGCCGCCAGGGGCGCGACTTCATCCGCCAGCTGGACGCGCACGACGATGCCGCCGCCACCCAGGCCAGGTTCCACCTGCCGCGCATCGATGTGTTCGACGAAGGTCAGGAAACCGCCGACACCCCGCTGCTGACCCGCGTGCAATACCGCATCCGCGATCTGGAGCCTTTGGGTGGCGATGCGCCCGTTTGGCCGCTGAAAGCCACCGATACGTCCATTTGCTTTCACACCGCGCACAGCCCGGTGCGTGAGCTGGAAGTGCTGCACGACCAGTTGCTGTTGTGGCTGGACCCCGCCAGCCAGCCGGGCCAGGCCGCTGCGCTGCAACCCCGCGATGTGGTGGTGATGGTGCCCGACATCGAAACCATGGCCCCCGCCATCCGGGCCGTGTTCGGCCAGTACCAGCGCCACGACCGGCGTTACATCCCCTTCGACATTGCCGACCTCAGCGCCCAGTCCAGCAGCCTGGTGGTGACCGCGCTGGAGTGGCTGCTGCGCGTGCCCGCCCAGCGTTGCCGCCTGAGCGAGCTGGCCGACCTGCTGGAAGTGCCCGCCCTGGCCGCGCGTTTTGGCCTTGCTGCCGAGCAGTTGCCCCAGCTCATCCGGTGGATGAGCGGTGCGGGCATGTGCTGGGGGCTGAACACGCCCCACCGCCAGCAGCTGGGGCTGGCCAGTTGCGGCGAGCAGAACTCGGCCTGGTTTGCCTTGCAGCGCATGCTCATGGGCTACGCCACCGGCCCGCTGGCCGACGTGCCCGAGCTGGAACGCTGGAGCGCCACCGAGCCGTATGCCGAAATCGGCGGGCTGGATGCCGAGCTGGCGGGCTGCCTGGCCCACTTCATCCGGGTGTTGCTGGACTGGTGGGCGCAGGCCCGCCAACCGGCCACGCCCGAGGTGTGGGTGCAGCGGGGCCGCGACTTGTTGCAGGCCTGCTTTGCCCCGACCGACGAGCCCGACCAGGAAGCCGTGGCCGCGCTGGATGCCGCGCTCTCGGCCTGGAGCCAGGCCTGCGCCCAGGCCGGATTTGGCGATGACGTGGACGTGGCGGTGTTCCGCCATGCGTGGCTGGAGGCGCTGGAAGTGCCCAGCCTCAACCAGCGCTTCCGCGCCGGTGGCGTGACCTTTTGCACCCTGATGCCCATGCGTGCCATTCCGTTTGAAGTGGTGTGCCTGCTGGGCATGAACGACGGCGACTACCCCCGGCGCAGCCTGCGCAGCGACTTCGACCTGATGGCCCTGCCCGGACACCTGCGCCCCGGCGACCGCTCGCGCCGCCACGATGACCGCCAGCTCATGCTCGAAGCCCTGCTGTCCGCCCGCCGCAGGCTGGTGGTGAGCTGGACCGGCCACAGCGTGCGCGACAACACCGAGCAGCCCCCCTCGGTGCTGGTGTCGCAGCTGCGCGACTACATCGCCGCCGTGTGGGGGCCGCAGGCCGTGGCCGAGCGCACCACCGCCCACCCCCTGCAACCCTTCAGCCGCCGCTACTTCGAAGGCGGCAGCCTGCACACCTACGCCCGCGAATGGCGCAGCCTGCACGACGGCACCGATGTCGATACCGACACCGCACCCGCCACCGCCGGGGCCGATCTGCCCGCCTTCGTGCCCGATGCGGCAGCCCCGCTCACGCTGCAACGGCTGACGCAGTTTCTGCGCAACCCGGTGAAGGTGTTTTTCCGGGAACGGCTGGGTGTGGTGTTCCAGGATGCCGAGCAGGTGGCCGCCGACGACGAACCGTTCGAGGTGCAGGGCCTGGAAAACTACGGCCTCATCCGCGACCAGGTTCAATCCTGGCCGCCCGCTCCCGAGGCCGGTGGTGTGGCCCAGGCCCTGCCTGCCGCCATCCGCAGCCTGCGCCGCCGGGGCGTGCTGCCCATGCAAGGCCTGGGCGACCTGAAAGAAGCCGAGCTGCTGCACACCCTGCACACCATGGCCACCGACTGGGCCGCCGCCGGTCAGGCCCATGCCGTGCGGCGGCCCCGCCTGGCCATCGAGTTCGAACACGGCGGCGTGGTGCTGCGCGACTGGCTCGACCCGCTGTACCAGGCCAGCGCCGATCCCGGCACCCCCTGCACCTGGCTGAAGCTGGAGCCCTCGCGCCTGCTGGACAAAAAAGAGGGCAGCCCCCGGCCCGACAAGCTGCTGGACGTGTGGGTGCAATCGCTGGCTGCCGCCGCCTGCGGCCATGTGGTGCAGGCACAGGTGGTGGGGCAGGGTGGCGGCATCACGGCGGAGCCTATGAACACCGCCACCGCCCAGGCCCAGCTGCAAACCCTGCTGGAAGTGTGGCTGCAAGGCATGCAGTCGCCGCTGCCCCTGCCCTTGCGCACCGCGCTGGCCCTGGCCGCAGAGCTCCAGACCGGCAAGCCCGCCGACCTGGCCAATGTGTACGAAGGCGACGAGCACAGCCCCGGCTTTGCCGATGTCAACGACCCCTGCCTGGCCCGGCTCTACCCCGACTTCGACAGCCTGGAGGCCGATGACCGCTTCCGTGCCCTGACCGAAGCCGTGTTCCTGCCCCTGCTGGACTGGGTGCAGACCCATGTGCAGGCCCAGCCCTCCGCATCCGCCTGAACCCCCACCGTGCCCGCTGCCATGCCTCACACCGCCATCGCCACCGCCGTCACCACACCCGACACCCTGCCCCAGCCGCTGGTGGCCGCCAGCTTTCCCCTGTGGGGCAGCCGCCTGATCGAGGCCAGCGCGGGCACCGGCAAAACATGGACCATCGCCGCGCTCTACCTGCGCTTGGTGCTGGGCCACGGCGATACCGAGCAAGGCTTTGGCCGCCCGCTGGAGCCGTCCGACATCCTGGTGATGACCTTCACCCGCGCCGCCACCCGCGAGCTGTCCGACCGCATCCGCTCCCGGCTGCTGGAGGCAGCACGGTGCTTTCGGGGCGAGCAGTTGCCCGCCGCCGCCGACAGTTTTCTGGCTGACTTGCTGGCCCAGTACCCGCCCGGCGCGGTGCGCAGCCAGGCCGCGTGGCGGCTGGCCAACGCCGCCGAAGGCATGGACGATGCCAGCGTCCACACCATCGATGCCTGGTGCCAGCGCATGCTGCGCGAACACGCCTTCGACAGCGGCAACCTGTTCGACGAAGAACTGGTGGCCGACGAACAGGCCCTGCTGACCGAAGCCGTGCAAGACCACTGGCGCACCGCCTGCTACCCGCTGCCCGCCACCACCCTGGCCCAGGTGCTGGCCATCTGGAAAGACATCCCCACCCTGCGCAGCGACGTGGCCCAGCTCATGCAACTGGGCGTGCCAGCCTCCACTGCCGACCAGCCGCTGGCCGCGCTGATTGCCGACTGGCTGGCCCCCATCGCCCCCCTGCTGGCCGAGCGCAAGCAGCAGGTCGCCGCCATGCAGGCCTGGCTGCTGCCCCAGCTCAACGACTTCCCCGCCCACTGGAACGGTACCAAGCTCAAGCCTGCCACGGTGGAGAAATGGTTTGTTGCCCTCACCCGCTGGGCCGAGCAGACCCAGCCCCTGACCCCGCCCGATCTGGACAAAGGGCTCACCCGCCTCACCCCCGACGGCCTGCTGGATGCCCGCAAGGCCAAGGCTCCGCCGCTGACCGGCCTGCCACCCGCGTTTGCCTGGTTTCAAGAACTGATGGAGGCCCTGACCGCCCGGCCCCTGGCCCCGCTGCTGCGCCAGCACGCGGCGGGCCAGGTGGGGCGGCGGCTGCTGCACCTCAAGCGCCAGAGTGGCAGCTTCGGCTTTGCCGACATGCTCCAGCGCCTCGACACCGCGCTGGCCGGAGAGCACGGCGAGCGGCTGCGCCAGCGCATCCTGGCCCAATACCCGGTGGCCCTGATCGACGAATTCCAGGACACCTCGCCGCTGCAATACAGCCTGTTCAACCGGATTTACGACACCCAGGCCAACGCCCGCGACCGGGCGCTGCTGCTCATCGGCGACCCCAAGCAATCCATCTACGGCTTTCGCGGGGCCGACATCCACAGCTACCTGCAAGCCCGCGCCGCCACCCAGGGGCGGCATTACGCGCTGGATGTCAACTACCGCTCCACCCACGCGCTGGTGCAGGCCGTCAACCACTGCTTCGGGCAGGCCGAGCACAGCCAGCCCCAGGCCGCCTTCCTGTTCAAAACCGCGAGCGGTAACCCCCTGCCGTTTGTCGCCGTCCAGGCCCAGGGCCGGGCCGAGCAACTGCACACCGCCAGCGGCCCCTTGCCTGCGCTGACCCTGGAGCACGACCTGGACATGGTCAACGTGCAGACCCACCTGCGCCGCTTTGCCGAACGCTGCGCCCAGCGCATCGTGACCTGGCTCAACGACCCGCAGGCCGGGTTTGTGCGCCCCGCTGCCGACGCGGACGCTGCCGATGCCGATGCCGATGCCGATGGCTCCACCCCGGCCACGGCCCCGCTGTTCCAGCGCCTGCGCCCGCGCGACATTGCCGTGCTGGTGCGCACCGGCAAAGAA
>CALMMY010000197.1 GCA_937868695.1 uncultured Comamonadaceae bacterium | reverse complement strand
CTGAGTCTGTCAGCGGCAGTGCAGGCTGCCTGGGTGGATGCCGACCATCCGCACATCCAATATCTGGGGCGGGTGAGCATGGCCAACCCCAAAGCACCTGCGTTCAGTTGGACCGGCGTGAGTGTCCGTTTGCGCTTTACTGGGCCCTCAATTTCTGTGCGTCTCCGCGACACCTATAACCGCTACACCGTGCTGATTGACGGCATTGAGCGGGGATTGCTGGAGGCGCGAGCAGAACAGGAAGAATATTCCCTTGCCCACACCCTGGGAGAGGGGACACACGAATTGCAGTTGATCAAACGCCACGAATCCAACTTCACCAAGGCAGAGTTTCTTGGCGTGCGGTTGTCAGACGGGCACACCCTACAGCCTCCACCGGCCCGATCCATGTTGCGCATGGAGTTCATTGGTGACTCCTATGTGGCCTGCTACGGTTGCGAGTTGAATCGACGGGAAGGTGACGATCAAGATTACCGGCGTTTCACCAACGTGTCCCGCTCATTCGGATCCCTGGTTGCCAAGCATTACGGCGCAGAGGCCATGGTGAATGCTTACTCGGGCAAGGGGCTGGTACGCAATGCAAGCAACGACACCTCGGGACGAACGTTTGCAGCTTATTACGAGCGCACCTTGCATGTGGGTGAAGACTTGGGTTGGCCAAGGGATAATTGGTCTTTTTCTTCCTGGGTGCCGCGACTGGTTGTCATTCATTTGGGGATCAACGACTTCGTGGGGAAAACCACGCAGCCCGCCTCACAGGATGCCTTTGTGGAGCGCTATGGGCAGTTTTTGCAAAGTTTGCGAGTTCGCTACAGTGGCGCACGTTTTGTGCTAATGTCCACTCCGGAATGGCCCTATCGCTTGCTGCGGTCAAGCGTGGAAAAAGTAGTACAGCATCAAAAGGCTACAGGCCATCAAGATGTATTTCACCTACATTACAACTTGCAACCGGAAGCCCTTCACTGGCATCCATCGGCGCGGCAGCATGAAGAGGTCGCAGCTCGCCTGATTGAGCTGATTGACCGGGAAGAACTGCTTCGCTGACCGTTCAGTCGCGTGGTGTTAGACGTGATTTCGTATTCATAATTAATCTGCCTTCTCCCGTGCGAATGATGTGTCCACATCGATTTTTATTTTGTAAAGGATTGCACTATGTCAACTGCTGTTTTGTTGGGTCTGAGTTTGGTCGTTATTGGTGAAAGCCACTTGGCCGATCCTACTTATCTCATTGGGCCGATGCACACCCAGCTCGTTCAGAAGGGTGCGAAGGTTCATTCAGTTGGCGTTTGTGGTGCCACGCCCGCTAATTGGGTCACAACAACCCCAAGTGACTGCGGACGTGCCGACCGTGTGAACGATGCCCCGGTTGCTGTACGCATTGAAGCAGGTGCTGCGACGACACCGATCAAAGACCTGATCGGCAATGCCAAAGCCAATGCAATCATCGTTGTCAGTGGCGACACCATCGGTTCTTATAAGGCTGCTGAGTTTCCGAAGTCCTGGGCCTATCAGCAGGTTACTACTTTGACCAAAGCGATTGCCGAAACAGGGGCTACCTGCTATTGGGTTGGACCAGGCTGGAGCAATATCCCAGGGCGTTTCGGCAAGACGCACGAGCGGGTTCAGGCGCTTAACTCGTTCTTGGCCGAGAACACGTTACCCTGTATTTACATCGATTCGACCAAGATGTCGCAGCCCGGTGAATGGAAGACCATTGATGGGCAGCATTACAACAGTGCAGGTTATCGCGCATGGGGTTCTGCGATCATCAGTGCCCTTGAAGATGCCATGGTCGCCAACCCGCCCAAGAAAGCACCTTGACATGACCGTCGCGCTGGTGACCCTAAAAAATATGCTTTTGGTTGGTTTGGTGGTTGTTGCCCTGCCTGCCACCGTGCTGGCAGCACCGCAGCTCTACGAAACTGGGCCCGCCGAGGATGCCGCTTTTATGCGCTTTGTCGCGGCCGTTCCTGGTGCGGTGGAGGTGGCTGCCGGACGCAACGCCCGGTTGTCGCTGGATCCTCAGAATGCCTCCACATCGTGGCAGCCGGTACGCGCGAAAGTGGCTCTCAAAGCCACGCTGAACTACGCTGGCGGCAAACAGGATGCGGAAGTCACGGTGCAGCCCAGCGAGTTTGTCACCTTGGCAGTGGTTCCCGATGAGAAGGGTGGCTGGCAAGTGGGTGTCGGGCGTGAAAAACCGCAGGACTTCAGTTCCCACCGCGTGTCACTTGGCCTGCTCAACATGGCCAAGGGCTGTACCGATGCGACATTGAAGCTCGCCGGCAAGGATGTGGTGATCGTCAACAAAGCGCAACCTGCACAGGTTGAGCGCCGCATGATCAACCCCGTGTCGCTGGGTGTGGATTTATTCTGCAACGGCCAAAAGGCCCAGGAGGCGGTGGATCTGGGTAACTTGCGGGCAGGCTCTCGCTGGACCTTGCTGGTCGTGCCAGAGGGCAAGGGCTGGCGGCTGATGCCGGTTCTTGACCGCATGCCCTGACACCGCCCATCTGATCAGTGCGCGGCGGGCGCTTCCCGCCCATGATTCGCCTGCCGTAGCCCATGGTTTTCGCATCGCTTGAATTCCTCACGCTGTTTTTTCCTCTGTTTCTCATCGCCTATGCGCTGAGTCCAAGCCGCTGGCGCAATTTGACGCTGCTGGTTTTCAGCTGGGCTTTCTACGGCTGGTGGGATCCCTCGTTTCTCTGGGTGCTCGTGGGGGTCACATCGGTTGCATTTGCGTCGGGTCTTTTGTTGGGGCATGTGTCATCACAGTCGGGCAGGCGCTTGGTCATGGCATTGGCCGTCACTTCAATGGTTGGTCTGCTGGCCTTCTACAAGTACGGCAACCTTGTCGTTGAGCTGCTGGTGGGGCCAGTTGTCACCGCCTCCGGTGGCAACTTGGTGTGGGAGCGCCTCATCCTGCCGATAGGGATATCGTTCATTGTGTTGCAGTCGGTTTCATACGTGGTGGACGTGTACTGGCGAACCGTGCAGGTTGAGCGGGACTTCATCGGTTTTGCTGCTTACCAAGCCATGTTTTCTCAGCTGATTGCCGGCCCTATCGTGCGCTATTCACACGTTGAACATGAGCTTCATTCTCGGCCGTTCGATGTTCTGCACGTATCCGATGGTCTGCGCTACTTCATGGTGGGCCTGTCCATGAAGGTGATCGTGGCCGATACGCTCGCGCCATTGGTCAATGCCTGCTATGCCCTGCCCATGCCCACACTGGCGGATGCCTGGCTCGGCACCTTTGCCTACAGCCTGCAACTGTTTTTCGACTTTGCCGGGTACAGCGTCATGGGCATTGGTCTGGGGCAGATGCTGGGTTTCAAGTTCCCCGAAAACTTCGACTTTCCCTATGTGTCATTGTCGATTCAGGAATTCTGGCGGCGCTGGCACATGACGCTGGGCACGTGGCTGCGCGATTACCTGTACGTGCCGCTGGGTGGCAACCGGGTTGGCCCCCGGCGGGCCTACCTCAACCTGATGCTGATCATGGTCATTTCAGGTCTCTGGCACGGGGCTGACAGCTTCAACTTCGTGATTTGGGGTGTGCTGCATGGCCTGGCGATGCTCTTGCAGCGGTTCTGGAGCCGTAACGGTGGGCCTGATGTGCCCAAGGTCTTGAGCTGGTTGCTCACCATGGGCTTTGTGATTTCGGCCTGGACCATCTTTCGTGCCCAGGATCTCGCAGCGGCCTGGGCCATGTACATGGGACAGTGGGGGTTTCATGGGGTGCCGCTGAGTGCCGAAATTGCCCACGTGCTGCGCCCAGTGCATGGCTGGGCCTTCTTGCTTGGCTGCTTTTGGGCCACCTGGCCGTGGTGGCGCTCGCGAGTGACGGCCCATACACCCACTGTTCTGCAGCCAGTGGTGTATTTCTGGCCACTTTTGGCCGCCCTGATGTCGGTGGCACTGATGGCCAGCCGAGGTGCCACCCCATTTCTTTACTTCCAGTTCTGAGTTCCATGCCGACCCAATTCCATGAAACCCCAGCGACACCGCGTTGGCAGGCTTGGTCGCTGATTGCTGCATTCACCTTGCTGACCTTGGCCCTGATAGCTGGCAGCTTTCAGGCCTTGCGTACCGATGGCTTCACCAAAACTCAAGCCAACGGTTGGGCGAACTTCTGGCACGGTGCGCCCATGCGGGCGCTCTCCGATGACCTCCGTGGCACGCCGGTTGCCGATTGGCTTGGTACGCGTCAGCGCGAGCTGGGTTGGCTGCTCCTCAAAGACCTTGGCCCCCGGGTCAAACCCGGCTGTGAGGGCTGGCTTTTTCTGGGTGATGAGCTGACCGTGCATGCCAACGGCGCTGAACACGCCACGCGCCGTGCAGATATCGCCAAAACACTGATCGATGGACTGGCTGCACGTGGCACGCATGTGGTGGTCGCCATCACGCCGGACAAAACGCGGATAGAGTCAAATCGGCTGTGCGCATTGCGCCGTCCCGCCGCCCTGGATGCCCGGCTCTCTGCCTGGTCAGAGGCGATGGCTGCCCGAGCATTGCCTGCCGTGGCCCTGGATGCACCCTTGCAACAGGTCAAGGCGCAGTTGGGCGGGGAAGGCGGGGCCTACGACAGAACCGACACCCACTGGAGCCTGGACGGTGCCCAGGCTGCTGCCCAGGCCATTGCAGCCTACTTGCGCAGCCAGGGTTTCACCCCCTCGCCTGAAGTCGGGTTCACTGTGACCCGCGCTCCCGTTGCTCCGCGCTGGGGCGATCTGGTTCGCCTTGCCGGGCTGGATCAATTGCCCCCCCATTTGCGGCCAGCCCCTGACCAGGTGGCCTTGCCGAAGTTCGAGGCCAGCACCCCGGCGGCCCAGGCCACAAGTGCCGATGCACTCTTCGGCGATGGCCCTGCTGCCCAACGCATTGGCCTGGTCGGCTCTTCCTATTCACGCAACGCCCATTTTGCGGACTGGCTGGCCCATTCCCTTCGCTCCGATGTGGGCAACCTTGCCCGAGACGGCGGTGGTTTTGCCCAATCCATGCTGGACTTTCTCAAACAAGAGGCCCGCTCCGACGCACCGACCGCATGGCTGATCTGGGAAATTCCGGAGCGTGTGTTGCACGATCCCATCGGTAAGGATGAGGAAGCACTGTTGACGCAGTTGAAAGTGCTCCAGGCTCGCTAACCCGTCCAGCGCATGCTGAGCAAGCCTGCCGCCATCGCCAGGCCATGCACGCTGGCCGTGGCAATCGTCAGTGCCAGCACAGGGCGCAGGCGTTGTGGCTCACCAGCCCGCTGCCACAGCAGCCAGCTGGCAGCCAGACCCAGCGGCAGCGACAGCAGCCCCCAGATGGCCGACAGCGGTGGAATCAGCGCCCACACGCCCACGGCCAGCCACAGGTGGGCCGCCAGCATCAGCCCGGTGTACAGCACCGCCAGCCCGCGTGGGCTCAGACGCGTGGCCAGGGTGCGTTTGCCCACGGCGCGGTCAGACGGGGCATCGGGCAGGCCGTTGATCAGCAGAATGTTGGCCACCAGCAGCGCAAAACTCACGGCGGTGTACGCCGTGATGAAGTGCCAGTGCTGGCGCTGCACATAGTCGGCACCCACCACCACCAGCCACCAGGCGGCAGCCACCGACAGCTCGCCCAGCCCCCGGCTCATCAGTTTGAGCGGCGGGGCCGAATAGGCCCAGGCCAGCAGCACACCGGCCAGACCGATCAGCACCAGGCCACCGCCACTGCGCACGCTCAGCCACAGACCGCCCAGCACCACCAGCCCCATCAGCACCCAGGCCCAGCGGTGTGTATCTTCCTCGCTCACCAGCCCCTGCTGGATCAGCCGCGAGCCGCCCGTGAACGGAAATATTCCCTGCGCATTGGCCGCATCGGCCCCGTTGCGGGCATCGTGGTAGTCGTTCAGCACATTGGCCCCGGCATGGGCCAGCAAGGCCAGCACCACCGTGACCACGGCCAGGGTGACATCGAACCCGCAGCCGCAGGCCGCCGCCAGCGCAAACCCCAGCAGGCAGCCCACCAGCGTGATGCTCAGAAAGCCGGGGCGCGTCATGCGCCAGTACAGCACCCAGGTGCGCATGTTTCAGCGCACCACCAGCACCGGGCGGGTGGATTGCGCCACCACCTTGCCCGCCACGCTGCCCAGCAGCCACTGCTTCAGGCCGCTGCGGCCATGCGAGCCGATCACGATCAGGTCTGC
>CALMMY010000196.1 GCA_937868695.1 uncultured Comamonadaceae bacterium | reverse complement strand
AAGTAGAAGCTCTGCACACCGGGCCGGGTGCTGGCCTGCACCGCCGGGCGCACCGCGCCCACATAGTTGCCCAGGTGGGGCGTGCCGGAGGTGGTGATGCCGGTGAGTACGCGCTGAGTCGTCATGGAATTCATTTTTATAGATGAAAAAATGCTTTTGTGCTTATGTAAAAGGCGCAAGCAGCTATCGAAAAAGATGTCAGAACAGCAGCATGCGCAGCGGGGTCAGCAGCAGTTCGATGGCCTTGCTGGTCAAACCCATCAGCGGGCGCAGCCACAGGCCGCCCACCACACCGCTGATTACCAGCGCCAGAACGATGAAAAACCCGTAAGGCTCAACCCGCGACACCGCAACCGCCTGGCGCATGGGCAGCAGCCCCACCAGAATGCGCCCGCCGTCCAGCGGGGGCAGCGGGAACAGGTTGAAGGCAAACATCACCAGGTTGACCAGCATGCCCGCCTGCGCCATTTCCAGAAAAAACCGTTCTTCGGTGCCCAATGCCACCAGCACATACGCCAGCACCGTCCAGCCGATGGCCATGGCCAGATTGGCCCCCGGCCCGGCCAGGGCCACCCACACCATGTCACGCTTGGGGTTGCGCAGCCGCCCGAAATTCACGGGCACCGGCTTGGCATAGCCAAACAGAAACGCCCCCGAGGTGGCGAAGTACAGCAGCAGCGGCATCAGGATGGTGCCCACCGGATCGATGTGCCGCATCGGGTTGAGCGAGATGCGGCCCAGCATGTGGGCGGTGGGGTCGCCAAAGTAGCGGGCGGCGTAGCCGTGGGCCGCTTCATGCACGGTGATGGCGAACAGCACCGGCAAGGCGTAGATGGCGACGGTTTGAATCAGGTTGGCAAAGTCCATGCGCCGGATTGTCTCCGACTGCGAGCAAAACAGTGGGCGTGGCCTGCCAAGCCCGCTCAGGCCAGACCCAAAGGTGCCAGTTTGCCCTGACCCTGGCGGATGACCACCGGGTCATCGCCCTTGTCGATGGGGGTGAGGTCGATGATGGTGGTGGGCTCCAGGGCGCAGGCTCCGGCATCCATCACGGCGGCCAGATCGTGCTCGAAGCGTTCGCGGATGTCGTGCGGGTCGTTCAGTGCCTCGGTTTCGCCGGGGGCAATCAAGGTGGTGGCCAGCAGCGGAGCGCCGTGCGCGGCCAGCAGGGCTTGCAGGCAGGTGTGCTCAGGCACGCGCAGGCCGATGGTTTTGCGCGCCGGGTGGCTCAGGCGGCGCGGCACTTCCTTGCTGGCTTCCAGAATGAAGGTGTACGGCCCCGGTGTGCCCAGTTTCAGCAGGCGGTACTGGCGGTTGTCCACGCGGGCATAGCTGGCCAGCTCGCTCAGGTCGCGGCAGATCAGGGTGAGGTGGTGCTTATCGTCCACTTGGCGGATGCGGCGCAGGCGGTCAGCGGCGGCCTTGTCGTCCAGCTGGCAGACCAGGGCGTAGCTGGAGTCAGTGGGCACGGCCAGCACGCCGCCCTTGGCCAGCAGGGCCACGGCCTGCTTGAGCAGGCGGGGTTGGGGGTTGTCGGGATGAACTTCAAAAAACTGTGACATGCCCCGATTGTCGGCTTTGTTGATCTGGGTCAATAGCGGCATGCAGCCAATTGACATCGGTCAAGCCACCGACAGGGCGAAAGCGGTGCAATCGGTTTTGTTTCAACACCTTGACGAGGAGAAGACCATGAAAGCCATTGCTGACCTTTTTTCTACCGACTACGGACTCATGAGCATTGCAGGCATTGCCTTCATGATTGGCATGGGCGTGTTTTTCCTGCGTTACTTCAAGCAGCACATGGATGCCGATGCCGCTGCCGAAGCACGGCGCAGCAAATGAAGTCGGCTGCGGCATTGCACAATGCCGCATGCCCGATTCATCCACTTCCTTACCCACTTATCCCCTTTCGGTCGCGACCGCCGACGTGCTGTCGGCCCTGGACGGCCTGCTGACTCCCGCGCAGTTTCGGGACTACGGCCCCAACGGCCTGCAAGTGCAAGGCCGCTCCGGTGTGGCCCATCTGGTCACCGGAGTCACGGCCAGTCTGGCGCTGATTGAAGCGGCGGTTGCCGCCGGTGCCGATGCGTTGCTGGTTCACCACGGCCTGTTCTGGCGCGGGCAGGATGGTCGCATCACCGGCTGGATGCACCAGCGCATCAAAGCCCTGATCACCCACGACATCAACCTGCTGGCCTACCATCTGCCGCTGGATGCCCACCCCGAGCTGGGCAACAACGCGCAACTGGCCAGGGTGCTGGGCCTGGAGCCGCTGCCAGCCAAGGCTACAGCAGCAGTGGGCGTTGCCGATGCTGCCGCAGCAGCGCAACCCCCAGGCTTTGGCCGGTTTGGCGAACAGAACCTGGGCTTCATCGGCACCACCGCCTGCGCCACGCTGGGCGAACTCGCCCACCATGCCCAACAGTGCCTGGGCCGCCCGGTGACGCTGGCTGGCGATCCGGCCTGGCCAGTGCAGACCGTGGCCTGGTGTACGGGCGGTGCCCAGTCTTACTTCGAGCCCGCCATGGCCGCTGGCGCACAGGCCTTCATCACCGGCGAGATTTCCGAGCCCCAGGCCCATTACGCCCGCGAAATGCAGGTGGGCTACCTGGCTTGCGGCCACCACGCCACCGAGCGCTACGGTGTGCAGGCCGTGGGCGAGCACGTGGCCCGCACGCTGGGCATCCGCCACACCTTCATCGACATCGACAACCCCGCATGAACACACCCGTTACCCCCCCCCAGCCCATCGTCATCTCAATGGGTGACCCGGCAGGCATCGGCCCTGAAATCATTGCCAAGCTGTTCCGTGACCAGCCTGCCGAGATGGCCGGTTGCGTGGTGGCGGGCGATGTGGCTGCCATGCAACGTGCAGCCCGCTGCGTGGGTGGCCTGCTGCCGCTGGCGGTGCTGGATGGCCTGGCCGATGTGGCCCACGTTCCCCCGCGCTGCCTGCCCGTGATCCAGGCTTGCCAGCCACTGGCAGCAGCGGGTTCTTTAGCGGCTGACGGTGAAGCCAGCACCTTGCCCGCCTGGGGTCAGGTGAGCGCCGTGGCGGGCCGGGCAGCGGCTGACTGCATTGCCTGGGGAGCCCGTGCGGCCCTGGCCGGGCAGGCCGCCGCACTGGTGACTGCGCCCATCCACAAGGAGGCCTTCAGCGCCGCTGGCATCAGCCACCCTGGCCACACTGAGTTTTTGCAGGCACTGGCCGCCGAGCACCTGGGTTGCAGCGTGTCCGATGTACCTGTGCGCATGATGCTGGCCAACCCCGAGCTGAAAACCGTGCTGGTCAGCATCCATGTGTCGCTGCGCCAGGCCATTGAAGCCGTCACCACAGCCAACGTGCTGCAAACCCTGCGCATCGTCCAGGCCAGCCTGGGCGGGCACGCTGCTGGCCGGGTGGATGCCGATGCTGCCGCTGACCAGCCAGCGCAAGCCGCCCGCCTGCGCATTGCTGTGGCGGGCCTGAACCCGCACGCGGGCGAGGGCGGACTGTTCGGGCGCGAGGAGCTGGACACCATTGCCCCCGCCATTGCCCAGGCCCGGCAGGAAGGCATCGATGCGGTCGGGCCGTTTGCGCCCGACACCGTGTTCATGCGGGCGCGAACTGGCGAGTTCGATGTGGTGGTGGCGATGTACCACGACCAAGGGCTGATTCCCGTGAAATACCTGGGCGTGGAGCAGGGCGTGAACGTGACGCTGGGCCTGCCGCTGGTGCGCACCAGCCCCGACCACGGCA
>CALMMY010000195.1 GCA_937868695.1 uncultured Comamonadaceae bacterium | reverse complement strand
GGGCTGTGGGTATCGGCCAGCCAGCCTGTTGAGCGGGCACTGTCTGACTGGGAAACCGAACGCACCCGTGTTGCCGTCACGGCCTCGGTATTGAGCCTGATGCTGCTGGCGGTTGCTCTGGGTGGCAGGCGGTATGTGCGGCGCATGGCAACAGCCCGTTCAGAAGTCACCTTGGCCAATGCCGATCTGAACACCACCAACCAGGCGCTGCAACACTCCATCACACTGGTGCAGGCCACACTCGATGCCACAGCCGATGCCATCGTGGTGGTCAACCAGAGCGGTCAGGTCATCCAATTCAATGACCGCTATTTGCACCTGATCGGCATGACACAGCCACAGCTGATGGGCTGCGAAGTGACCACACTGAGCCAGCAGCTCTACAGCCTGTTGCTCAACCCGGAAGAAGCCCGGCAAGTGGGCGAACAGATTCAAAACTTCCCCGACACCGACACGCGGGACGAGCTGCGATTGCGGGATGGGCGGGTTTTCTTGCGCCACTCCACCCCCCAGCGCATCAACGGCCTTCCCGTAGGCAGGGTATGGAGCCACCAGGACATCACCGACTTTCGCCGGGCCGAACACACCTTGCTTGCCCAGCAGGCAGAACTTCAACTGGCGCGCAATGAGCTTGCAGCCACACTGGAAGCCCTGCCCGACCTGTTGTTCGAACTGGACGAAACCGGTCTTTACCTGAATGCACATTGCCACAGCCCTGAAAAAATGGTGGTCTCACCCAGCATCTTCCTGGGCAAACGGGTGCATGAGGTGGTGCCAGCCAAGGCTGCGGATCAAGTCATGGCTTGCCTGCACGAAGCCAAGCAGGACGGCAGCTCTTACGGCAGGCAAATTGCCCTGACCATCCGGCAGCAGGAAATGTGGTTTGAACTGTCTGCCGCCCGCAAACAAACCCCAGAGGGCGTGCCCACGCGTTTTGTGGTGGTGGCGCGCGACATTTCAGAGCGCAAAGCCAATGAGCGCCTGATCTGGAACCAGGCCCACTTCGACTACCTCACTGGCCTGCCCAACCGGCGCATGTTCCGGCACAAGCTGAATGAAGCCTTGCAGGAAGTGCGCAGCGACACCACAGCACGGCGGCAATTGGTCATCATGTTTGTCGATCTCGACCGCTTCAAGGAAGTCAACGACACCCACGGTCACGATGTGGGCGACCTGCTTCTGCAAGAAGCCGCCGTGCGCCTGAAAAGCTGTGTGCGCGACACCGATCTGGTCGCCCGCCTGGGCGGAGATGAATTCACCCTGGTCATTGAGGGTATGGAGGCCGCCCAGCACGCTGCGCAGATTGCCCAAAAGCTGCTCGACAGAATGACCGAGCCGTTTTATCTGGCCGGCGAAACCGAGCACATCTCGGCCAGCATAGGCGTGACCGTGTTCCCGGACGATGGCCGGGAACGCGACGAACTCATTCAACAGGCCGACCAGGCCATGTATGCCGCCAAACGCGCCGGACGCAACCGCTGGGAACGCTTCAGCCCCGCTATGCAGGAAGCGGCCCTGGTGCGTGCCCGCATTGCCCGCGACCTGCGCACCGCGCTGCCCGAGGGGCAATTTCAGGTGGTGTACCAACCCATTACCAACCTGCAAACCGGCCTGGTACAGAAAGCCGAAGCCCTGCTTCGCTGGCACCACCCGCTGCACGGCCCCATTGCGCCCGATGTGTTCATACCCATTGCCGAAGAAACCGGTCTGATCAACGACATCGGACGCTGGGTGTTCGAGACGGCGGCCCGCCAGGCCCAACGCTGGCGACAAACTCTGCACCCGGAGTTCCAGATCAGCATCAACCAGTCTCCGGCGCAATTCAGGGAAGACAGCCCCCAGGGCGAGACCTGGACGGATTTCCTGACCAAGCTGGACCTGCCCGGCAGCAGCGTGGTGTTCGAAATCACAGAGGGTTTGCTGGTCGATGCCAGCGCCAGCACCCGCAACTACCTCAAACACCTGCACGCTGCGGGCATACAAATCTCGCTCGACGACTTCGGTACGGGCTACTCGGCCCTGTCGTACCTGCATGAATTTGATCTGGACTACCTCAAAATAGACCGTGCCTTCGTGCAACACATGGAAACCTCAGCCAAAGACTGGGCACTCTGCAAAGCCACCATCCTGATGGCCCATGAACTGGGCTTGCGCGTGGTGGCTGAAGGGGTGGAAACCCCAGGCCAGCAACATCTGCTGGCTCAGGCCGGTTGCGATTTTGGCCAGGGCCACCTGTTTTCTCCGCCAGTGGATGCGGCCAGCTTTGAATCCTGGCTGTGGCAGCGACAAAACAGTGTGCCTGCCCACCGGGCACAACGCATCACCGATCACCTGGCTGCGCCCATTCAAGAAGCCTGAACAGCATTTTTCACACCAAAGGAAGAAATCCCATGACACACAACGTCTACACCCAACTCGACACCCTGGGCATCAGCCTGCCCCCCGTGGCCGTACCCGCCGCCGCCTACGTGCCCTTTGTGCAGACCGGCAAAACCGTGTTTCTCAGCGGCCACATCGCCAAGAAAGACGGCAAACCCTGGGTGGGCCAGCTGGGCCGCAACATGACCACCGACGAAGCCAAACAGGCCGCACACGCCGTGGCCATCGACCTCATGGGCACCCTGCACGCCGCTTGCCAGGCCGCAGGCACCGACCTCAACGGCGTGAAGCGCATCGTCAAGGTACTGAGCCTGGTCAACTCCAGTGCCGACTACACCGAGCAGCACCTCGTCACCAACGGTTGCAGCGAGCTGCTTGGCCAGGTGTTCGGCCCCGCCGTGGGGGCCCACGCCCGCAGCGCCTTCGGCGTGGCCCAGCTGCCGCTGGGCGCGTGCGTGGAAATCGAGCTGATCGCCGAACTGGCCTGAGCGCCCCCGCCCCCATTCATCCTCATCCGCCGGGCAACCGCAGCCCGCAGGCTCACACCACCCGCGTCACCCGCGCGGGTTTGAAGCCAAAGCCCGCATCCTTGCCCTTGCGGCCACGCGGGAAGCGGGCGTTGTTCAGGCTGCGGATTTCCAGCGTCTCGTCGCGCTCCTTGCCGCCGCGCCCCATGCCCTCAATGCGCACGCTGCGGGTGTAGGCGGCGGCACCGGCCAGGGTGTCCTTGTCTTCCAGCGACAGCAGCATCAGGCCTCGCCCGCCTTTGGGGCTGAGCTTGAGTTCGGCCAGCTCACACGTCAGGATGCGCCCGCCCGTGGACACACAGCACACATGCATGGCCACGCCCTCGCCCGCGCCCGCCACGCCCACCACCGAGGGCAGGCACAGGCTCTCGCCCTCTGGCAAGGTGACAAAGGCTTTGCCACCCTTCTGGCGCGACACCATGTGTTCCACCTGCGCCAGAAAACCGTAGCCCCCGCTGACCGACAGCAGCAGCGTCTGGGTGGCCGCCCCCGCAAAGTAGAACAGCGGCTGGGTGCCGGGCTCCAGTTCGATCAGCGTGGTGATGGGCTGGCCATCGCCGCGTGCGCCGGGCAGGCTGGCCACCGGCACCGAATACACCCGGCCATTGCTGCCAAACACAATCAGCGTGTCCACCGTGCGGCACTCGAAAGTGCCGTACAGGCCATCGCCCGCCTTGAAGGCAAAGCTGCCCGCCTCGTGACCATGCCCGGTGCGCGCACGCACCCAGCCCTTGGCCGACACCACCACCGTGACAGGCTCGTCCACCACCTTGATTTCGACCACGGCTTTTTTCTCGGCCTGAATCAGGGTGCGGCGATCATCGGCAAAGGTCTTGGCATCGGCCTCAATCTCGCGCACCAGCAGGCGCTTCAGGCTGCCGGGGTTGGACAGAATGTCTTCCAGCCTGGTTTGTTCGTCGCGCAGCTTGGACAGCTCCTGCTCGATCTTGATGGCCTCCAGCCGGGCCAGCTGGCGCAGCCGGATTTCAAGGATGTCTTCCGCCTGCCGGTCACTGAGCCTGAAACGCGCAATCAGCGCCGCCTTGGGGTCATCGCTCTCGCGGATGATGGCAATCACCTCGTCGATGTTGAGCAGCACAATCTGCCGCCCTTCCAGAATGTGGATGCGGTCCTGCACACGCTGCAACCTGTGCTGAGAGCGGCGCACGATGGTGGCCTGGCGGAACTCAATCCACTCGGTCAGCATGCGGCGCAGTGATTTTTGCGTGGGCCGCCCGTCCAGCCCCACCATCGTCATGTTGATGGGGGCGGTGGTTTCCAGGCTGGTGTGGGCCAGCAAGGCATTGATCAGCTCAGCCTGTTCGGTGCTGCGGCTCTTGGGCTCGACCAGCAGGCGCACAGCGGCATCTTTGCTCGATTCATCGCGCACAGCATCCAGCACGGCCAGCATGCTGGCCTTGAGCTGGGTCTGATCCTGGGTCAACGCCTTCTTGCCCGCCTTGACCTTGGGGTTGGTCAGCTCCTCGATTTCTTCCAGCACCTTCTGGGCGCTCACTCCGGGGGGCAGCTCGGTCACCACCAGCTGCCACTGGCCACGGGCCAGGTCTTCGATCTTCCAGCGGGCACGCACCTTCAGGCTGCCCCGGCCCGTGCGGTAGGCATCGGCAATGTCACTGGCGCTGCTGATGATCTGGCCGCCGCCGGGGTAGTCGGGGCCGGGCAGGATGGCCAGCAGCTCGGCCTCGGTCAGTGCCGGGTTTTTGATCAGGGCCACGCAGGCATCGGCCACTTCGCGCAGGTTGTGGCTGGGAATTTCGGTGGCCAGACCCACGGCAATGCCGCTGGCCCCGTTGAGCAGCGTGAACGGCAGGCGGGCAGGCAACTGGCGCGGCTCTTCGGTGGAACCGTCGTAGTTGGGCACAAAGTCCACCGTGCCCTCGTCAATCTCGTCCAGCAGCAGGCTGGTGATTTTGGCCAGGCGGGCTTCGGTGTAGCGCATGGCGGCGGCACCGTCGCCGTCGCGGCTGCCGAAGTTGCCCTGCCCGTCGATCAGCGGGTAGCGCTGGGCAAAGTCCTGGGCCATGCGCACCAGCGCGTCGTAGGCGGCCTGGTCGCCGTGGGGGTGAAAGCGGCCCAGCACATCGCCCACCACGCGGGCGCACTTCACGGGCTTGGCCCCGGTGTTGCCGTTGGCCCCGCCAAAGCCCAGGCCCATGCGGCTCATGCTGTACAGGATGCGGCGCTGCACGGGCTTCTGGCCATCGCACACATCGGGCAACGCCCGGCCCTTGACCACACTCAGCGCGTACTCCAGGTAGGCGCGCTGGGCGTAGCTGGCCAGGCTGTCGTCGTTCAGGTCGGGCTGGATGATGGACTGGGAAGTCATAGGTACTTTTGCAGAATAGCTTGCTTTTGCGCGGCAGCAGCGGCGATGGTTGCTTGGGCTGAGGCGATGGCTTGCTCGGCTACCTCAACTTGCGCCAGCAGTGTTTCTTGTTGTGCCTCAGTAAAGACGGGTACAGCTATTTGGCTCATGGCATTCCACGACGTTCTGGGCAATTGCTGCCCGCTGACGGTTTTCAGCACCTCATCGTTAAAAGATTTGCTGCGCAGGTAATGCGTATAAATTTTTGCGAGCGCGGCATTGCTAAAGCGCAACACATAAATATCCGTAGAGCAAATGCCGTCTTCAGTGGTGAGATGAACCTTATTCAGGTTGGGGCGGAGTTTTCCGTAAAGCACATCACCGGCTTTAAAACAGGTTTTAGTGCTCTTGATGGCGCTGTAACTGCTTTCGGTGCTACCCGTTTTTTGTCCGGTTTGACTTTCGATGTTTTCAAGACCAAAGTAATTCACTTCACCTGTGTGTTGTTGCGGATCAATGCTATCGGAAATACGCTGTGCGATGTTGCTCAGCTTGCCGTGCAGACTTGCATTGACTGCATTCTCTAAGAGCTGGGCGATACGGCCTTGCTCCTCCTTAATCTCTGCTTTAGCTGTAGCCACTACCTGCTCAGCCACTTCACACTCATCAACGATTTTTTGCTGAATACTGAGAGGTGGAAGAGGTATTTTTATTTTCTTTAAATATTTATAATGCCGCTCGTAACGATCTGAATTTTGAATTTTAACCGTAGAAATAAAATAATAAAAATATTTACAAAGAATAATCGATGGGTCAGTTTTAAGAATCTGCGTTCCATCAGCACCACGAACAAAAAGAAAATCAATAAACTTAAAAGTACATGTGTGATCTCCAAAAACTACGAGCGGCAAATCAGTTATCGGAGCAACATCATCAATATAGCCAGATATTAACTCACTTCCACTCTGTGTAATTACCGGGAATTTTCCTTTCTGTTTAATTCTAAAATCTTCTATCTTTGTTTTTTCACCTACTATAGGAACAATAAAAGTTTCAACTGATCGCAAGGGCCACCTGCTGCTCATCGTCATCGTTTTCATAATCAATGACAGAACAGCATCAAACTCCACCCGCCCAAAATCCAGCAAATCGGTCAGCAAAGCCTGTGTGACGTAGGGTTGTAGCGCAATAGGAATGTTCACACTCTCGCCAGCAAAACTCTGCTGTATGGCATAACTGATTTTGTTGATATTGCTGCGGTCTTGGGGATCAAACAAAGGGGTGGCAATGTCTCGCACCGAGTCGCCCCCAAAGTAGCGAATGCCCTCTTGCCCTTTGGCCCCGCTCCACTCGTAGCCCAAAAACTGCTGTTGTGCTTTGTTGTCGCTGGGACCTTTGACCAACAGCACGGGGGCTGGATTGCTGGCAGCCAGCAGGTAATAGAACAGCTTGGTTTGCTCGCGCTCACGGCAAAACTTGGCAAAGCGCTGGGCCAATTCAATCTGCTGACTTTCAGTGTTTTGTTTTTGAAAGTCTTTGCTGGCGATGCGCTTTTTAGTCTCATTGGTATCGTCAAATGCACGACGGTAATCTTTGAAAATGTCGGTGGCCAAAAGTTCAGCACTGGGCTGGCCTTGCAACAAGGTGGCGTAGTGCTCAAAGCCCACGCCAATGTGTGCGCAGTACTGCCATACAACGTCCAAGTCTTGGTATTCGCCGCCACTGCTTTGGACTTCGGCAGCCCAATCTTCAAAATAGTCTTGAACGCGGTTGGCAAAGTGTTGGGCCGCTTCGGGGCGCTGGCTTTTGCGGCGCATGAAAAGCACCACGGTGTTTGTGCCAGTTTTGCCAAAAGTGCTACCGCCCAGTTCCGTGATGGCGATAAGGTCAAAATATTTGAGCAAGATTTGCCGCGTTGCAATGTGCATACCGTCGGTGTTGCTAAGGATGGAGCTGGGCACAATCACACCCATCACAGCACCGGGTCTTAAGAGCTGCTGCGCCCGCTCCAAAAAGAAGCATTGCACGTTTTTGTTGCCCAGGTCATTTGCATTGGCCAACAAGGTGTAACGCTCGCGCTCTTCTTCGGGCACGGTTTGCAAAAAGTCTTCTACCGCAAACGGGGGGTTTGCAACCAAGATGTCGTGCCCCGCTTCGGCTATCTCGGGGTGGCGCACCAAGGCATCGGCATCCAGGATGTGGATGTCGTTAAACCCGTACATGAAGGCCGACACTTTGGCCACTTTGGCTAGGCGATCTTCTTTCTCAATGCCGTAAATGCATTCAAACCACTTGCTGGTGTTGCTTTGTTGTTTGTGTGCTTGTAACAGCGCTGGAAGTTGAGCTGCGTATTCAGTCAAAAAATGGCCCGAACCGCAGGCGTAATCAATCGCCTTGAGCGGTTCACTGCTTTGGACAATGAGCTGCTCCAGCGGCAAACTACTCACAATGAATTTGCAAATTGGTACAGGGGTGAAGAACTGACCTTCGCTTTGTTTAATTCCGTTGTCTAGAAAATACTCGAACATGTCGCCCAAAAACTGGTTTTGACTGCTGCCGGTGAGGCGGTAGCCTTGCCACATTTGAATAATTTCTATCAGGATTTTTGCGTTTCTATCAAAATAGGTTTGGTTAAAAACTTTGATGAATTCAAAGTCCATGCCTTTGAAGAATTTGAGCTCACGAAACAGTCGTTTGATTTCATCTTTGACGGCGCTGCGTTTTTTCTTGAAAGGCCAAAATGCTTTATCAATATCAGCACTACTGACATAAACAATATCTTGATTCAGAAAGCGCTGCATGCCTGTTTTGTAAAGGGCCTGTAGGCGATCCACTAAGTCGTAGTAGTTATCGTAGGCAATACCTTTCCAATAAAACATCAGATCGTCTGGATTTTCCATTTCATCCACAATCTTGCAAACAAACAGATTAACCAGTACCTCAAACGCATTTTCTCTGCGCGAGACATTGTGTTTTCGCAAGATGGTACGAAAATGATGGTATTTTCCTTTGATATCTGAGGCATTCAGGGCAACGGTATCGTCGCTCAAGGTGTATTTGCTCTTGCCAATTTGATAGGGATGAATATTGCCTTCAAAAATACCAACTTCGGTGAATTCTTGTCGGTAAGTATCTTTCCAGGCCTTGAAGCGTTCTTTGGCGTTGGTAGCCTCTTTAAAAGATTGCGCCTTGGGCTGGTCTTGCAAAATTTGTGGGTTGTCTTTGACGCTGATGATGCGTTGGCTGGTTTTGACTTGCGCTGTCTTTTCGTCGAATTCGCTGGCGTACAGACAAATAAATTGCGTGGCTTTTTCTTGCTCCACGTAGCTGATCAGCTGCGCACCGTCTTCGAGTGTGTCTTTCCAGGCTTTGTCAAATTCACGGCCAGCAGTTTTGCATTCGATGATCAGCAAGGCCGCACCCTGCTGGTCGCGCACCAAGATGTCGGCCCTGCCGCTTTTGCCACCGTGCCCCAGCTTCCATTCGGGTTCTAACTCGATGTGCTCGGGCTTGTACCCTTTTTCAAGGAGCCGGTGGACACACTCCAAAACCACCGCGTTTTCTGATGATGAGAAATTGCAGGTGTCAGCACGGTTTACCTTAAATCCCTGGGCTTGTGGGTAATCAATGCGTTCATGGGTGAAATCAATCCGAATGGTGTCACCGTTGCTGCCATAGGTTTTACTCAACACATCGCTGACTTCTTGACCGTCTGCCTCAAACCCAAGATGCAAAGCCAAGGCACGGAAATTTTGTGAAGAGATCATGTTTCTTTTGGTGTCGAGATTGATTTTTTTCGTGGCTTCAGCTGGAGTTTTTGCACAGCCTTTTGCAGCGCAGCAACATCAAGCCAGCCGGGCTCGTGGCGACCAAACATGTCCAGCGCGATGTCGTGTTCTTCGTGCGCTTTGTCGTGCCAGACGCTGGCCCAGTACACCGCACCAGATGGGCCGCCGCAATCTTCGGGTGGGCAGCCTTGTTCTGCTTGGAGCAAATGCGGCAAAGCCGATTCAGTTTCCACGATGGCCTGGAGGGTGATGATGTGCTCCCAGTCGTCGCCAAAGTCGTAGAGGTACAGCAGCTTGTCTTTGGGGGCTTTCAGCAGGTCGTTCAGTTTGAAGTCGGTTTCGTGGTTGGTTGAGTTCAACAAGTCCAACGGGTCGGGTATGTCAATGCGGTTCTCAGCTGGCAAGATGTAATACCGCTCGATTATGTTAGGACGCGC
>CALMMY010000194.1 GCA_937868695.1 uncultured Comamonadaceae bacterium | reverse complement strand
ATCAGCCGTTCCTGGTGCGCCGGGTAGGCCGTGGCCACGCCCATGAACAGCAGAAACACGGCAATGAAGGCAGCCGGGTGGTGGGCAAACACCACGATGGCTACCAGAAACGCCAGGTGCAGGCCCACCATCCAGCCGGGCACGCCCGTGTAGGGGGATTTGGCGGAGTGGCCCATGCTGTTGATTTCTTTAGCAAACAGGAAGGTCAATACGCCTGCGTTGATGAACACGGCGATGGCGGCCTTCCAGCCCACATGGGTGATCATGTAAACAAAGTCCAAATTCCATTTGGCCGCCACCATCAGCACGGGCGGGGCGGCAAAGTGGGTCAGCGTGCCGCCAATGGACACGTTCACAAACAGCACGCCCAAGGCACCGTATTGCAGGCGGCGCGAGGCTTTGGCAAAAATGGTGTCTTTCATCAGCAAGGCGGCCAGCGTCATGGCCGCAGGCTCGGTGATGAACGAGCCCAGCAGGGGCACGATGCCCAGCACCGTGAAGAAAAAGGCCAGCGGCTTGGGCAGGGGGATGATGCGCACCAGTGCCTGCACCGCAGCCGACGACACCTGCAACACCGGCTTGCTGGCGGCCACCACCATGATGGCAAACACAAACAGCGGCTCGGTGAAGTTGCGGCCATCCAGGTACTGCATGGCACTGTTGAAACCTTCGATCACGCCCATGACGGCCATGAACAACATGGCCCACACGCCGAACACAATTTCCACCTCGGCCAGCAGGTGCCACACGCCCGCATGTGCAGGCCGGGTGTGCGCCAGGTGTTCAAAAAACTTGGTTGAAAACGTGTGTATCAGCGCCAGGGCAAACAGCGCGGCGGCCACAGCTTGGATGGTGGTGGGATTCATTGCGGTGAATGGAGGGGAAACGGGTTGGTAGGCGACGCGGGCGAGTGGGTCAAAGCACTTTGAACAACTGGCTCTGCAAGTCGGGCAGGCGCTTGGCACCGATGCGATTGTCTTCCAGCGCAGCGGCCCACATGAAATAGGCCTGCCGCAGACCATCGGTGCCTTGGGCCTTGGTGATGGTTTCGATCAGCGTCAGGCGGGTGTATTGCCCAAAAACCGTGTTGATGCTGTTGATCATGAAGTTGCGCGCCATCTCATTCTGGGCTGGCGTGCGTTGGTCTGCCGGTGGCAGTGCAGCCATGCCATTGGCCGCCGCAGCAGAAGGTTTGCTTTCAGCGGCGCTGGGTGGGCTGGGGGTGTTAACCGCCGCTTGCTCAATGCAGCCTTTGTCCAGCAGAGACTGGATCAGGGGTTGCAAATCTTGTCCGGGCATCAGTTCGGTGAGTTCGGTCAAGCGGCGTTGGCCGTTCATCAGCAGCAGCAAACGGCGCTCCAGCAGCCCCAAACCAACCGAACGATCCTGGATTTCTTTTTGGCCCAGTGCGGTTTTTGCATAAATGGGCGACGGGGCACTTTTGAACAAAGAAAGCAAAGACATATTGGTCGATTTCCGGGTTTTTAAGGATGCGCTAATAAAGTATTTTGTGTGCAATCCGGTTGTCCCTTGCTTAGGGGTTTCGCTAGCAGCCCAAGCGGCAAGCGGCTGTTTACCCAATGGTTGCGGCAGAGGGAAATGGTCAAGAGCCACTTTTTATGGGGCATTGGTGGTTTCCCTTGATTGATCGGTGCTTACCCTAGGTTTGCAGTTTTCTGACAAAACAGGCAAGTTCACCGTAAGGAAGCCTTAACAAAGTACGTGTCGCAATGTCACGTGCCACAAGCGGGTGCCATTCAAAAATCGGGTGGGCAACCACTTTTTTTGAAACCTTCCACTCTTTCCATAGAGGAGACAACACATGTCCAGCGATAAAAGCGCGGGCGCATACTGGAAAGCCACCATCGGACTGCTCACCAAAATCATGATCGTATGGTTTGTGTGCTCGTTCGGTTTTGGCATCTTGTTCGCCGATATGCTCAACAACATCAAGCTCGGTGGCTACCCGCTTGGCTTCTTCTTTGCCCAGCAGGGTTCCATTTACGTGTTCATCATCCTCATCTTCTACTACGCCAAGAAGATGGGCGACATTGACCGCGAATTTGACGTAGACGAAAAATAAAAGAGGTCAATTCCATGGATCTTCAAACCACCATCTACGTCGTCGTTGGACTGAGCTTTGCTCTGTACATCGGCATCGCTATCTGGGCCCGTGCCGGGTCCACCTCTGAGTTCTATGCCGCTGGCGGGGCCGTTGGTCCCAAAATGAACGGCATGGCCACCGCAGCCGACTGGATGTCCGCAGCATCCTTCATCTCCATGGCTGGCCTGATCGCCAACATGGGTTATGGCGGCGGCCTCTTCCTGATGGGCTGGACCGGCGGTTACGTGTTGCTGGCCATGCTGCTGGCTCCGTACCTGCGCAAGTTCGGCAAGTTCACTGTGCCCCAGTTCATTGGTGACCGCTTCTACTCGAAGAGCGCCAGCACTGTGGCCGTGATTTGCTTGCTGACTGCCTCCACCACCTACATCATCGGTCAGATGACTGGTGTGGGCGTGGCCTTCTCCCGCTTCCTGAACGTGTCCAGCGACACCGGTATCTACATTGGTCAAGCCATTGTGTTCCTGTACGCTGTGTTCGGTGGCATGAAGGGCATCACGTACACGCAGGTGGCTCAGTACATCGTGCTGATCTTTGCGTACACCATTCCCGCCATCTTCATCTCCCTGCAACTGACCGGCAACCCTCTGCCCCAATTGGGCTTGGGCGGTACCTTCTCCGGTACCGACATGAGCCTGCTGGCCAAGTTGGACCAAGTGGTTGTGGATCTGGGCTTTGGCAAGTACACCACCACCACGGCTGGCAGCACGCTGAACATGTTCGTGTACACCCTGTCGCTGATGATCGGTACAGCCGGTCTGCCCCACGTGATCATGCGATTCTTTACCGTGCCTTCTGTTAAAGATGCACGTTCTTCCGCTGGTTGGGCGCTGATCTTCATTGCCATTCTGTACACCACCGCACCCGCTGTGGCTGCCATGGCCAAACTGAACCTGCACGGCACGGTGAACACCGCTGTGAAGGCCGGTGGCGATCTGTACGCTCCTGAAGCCTCCATCAAGGCCGAAGACCGTCCTGATTGGATGAAGCGCTGGGAAAAAACCGGTCTGCTGAAGTTTGAAGACAAGAACGGCGATGGCCGCATCCAGTTCTACAACGACAAGACCAAGAACGAAGCCGCCAAAGCCAAGGCCGATGCTGCTGGCTGGAAGGGCAACGAGCTGACCGTCAACGCCGACATCATGGTGATGGCCAACCCCGAAATCGCCTTGCTGCCCAACTGGGTGATTGCTCTGGTGGCTGCGGGTGGTCTGGCCGCTGCGCTGTCAACTGCTGCGGGTCTGCTGATGGCCATTTCCTCTGCTGTGTCCCACGACCTGGTGAAGGGCATCTTCGCGCCCAACATCAGTGAGAAGAACGAACTGCTGACTGGCAAGATTGCAATGGCTGTGGCCATCGTGATCTCTGGCTACCTGGGCTTGAACCCACCCGGCTTTGCGGCGGGTACGGTGGCTCTGGCCTTCGGTATCGCCGCTTCGTCCCTGTTCCCCGCCATCATGTTGGGCATTTTCTCCAAGAAAATGAACAAAGAAGGCGCGATTGCAGGTATGTTGGCCGGTTTGTTTGTCACACTGTTCTACGTGTTTGCACACAAGGGCATCTTCTTTGTCAAGGGTACGGACTTCCTGCCCATGATCGGCGGAGCCAACAGCTTCTTCGGCATCACGCCTGAAGCCTTCGGTGCAGTCGGTGCGTTGGTGAACTTCATCGTGGCATTTGTTGTCATGAAGATGACTGCCCCCGTGCCACACCACATTGAAGCCATGGTGGAAGCTGTTCGCGTGCCCCGTGGTTCCAAGCTGGTGGACGGCGCTCACTGATCGCCTGGCTGTCTGACACATACCGCTGGTGCAAGCTACTGGTATGTAGACAAATCAAAGCCCCGTCAGCCTGGCTGGCGGGGCTTTTTCAGTGAACGGGCATGTGTTTTTCCTGTGCCGAATGGAGTGAGCAATGGTTTTTGATGTCAGCGTAGCCATGACGTGGATTTTGTTTTTGGCCCTGTTTCCCATGACTTTTTTCTGGTTGCGCCGTGCATGGCGAATACTGGTGAAGCGGGACTTTTCCGAGGTGGCATTGAAACAAGGTGTCCCGCCCGATGAGCCTGCCAAGTGGGCTCCCTATGAAATGGCCATCAACCTGGTGGCAGGGTCAATTACTGCGTTGTTGATTGTGTCCATCCTGCTGGGGCATCTGGAATACGAAACCTGGTCGGCCATTGGCGGGGTCACGGTGTGGTGCAAGTTTTTTGCATCGTTTGGCCTGAGCCGACAAGCGCATCTCAAGCTGGGTCGCAACATGGACAAAAAGGGCCGCCCAGCCGTGCAAGTCAAAGTGGATTGACGCTGTCAGTGCTATGAACAAAATTCACCGCCCTGTCTGGGGTGCCGCTGTTGTTGTCATGGTGCTGTGCGTGGTGTGGGCGGGCGCATCGTTGGCGCTGATGCTCTCCACCTTGGAGGCCGAGCAACGTGCTGGCGTGATCAACACCTTGCTGAGCAGTTCACCTCTGGCGGTTGTGTTGCTGCTGCCTCTCGGCCTGGCTGTGGTCAAGTTGGGCACGCCTTTTTACGAGCGTTGGGTGCTGGTGCCCATGCGTCTGGCCGAAGCGGCCAAGGGTTTGCTGGCCAAAGACGGTGCCCGGCTGCCTCCTTTTTCGCCTTCACCCACTTCCGAGAAACTGACGGAAGTGCTCCACGCATTGGCAGACCAGCGCGATGCCCTCCGGGCCGAGGTGGCCACCGAGGTGGCCCGCAGCAGTGCCCGCATTGAACAAGAGCGCAGCCGCTTGGCGGCCTTGATGTCAGAGCTGACGCAGAGCGTTGTCGTCTGCAATCTTGATGGGCGGGTGATTTTGTACAACCGCCGGGCCCGCATGCAGTTCAAGGCGTTGTCCGTGAACCCGAGCCTGGCCCATGGAATTGAACTGCTGGGCATTGGCCGCTCTATTTACAGCGTGTTCGACCCGCGCTTGGTCAACCATGCGCTGGAGCACATCCGCCATCGCATGGCCAAGGGTGCCAGCGGCCCCACAGCGCAGTTTGTGACACCGACGCGCGCAGGTCAGCTGTTGCGTGTACAGGTGGCCCCGGTGAGTGAGGGCGATGTGGGAAGTCTGTCTGGCTTTGTCTTGATGCTGGACAACATCACCCGCCATTTTGAAGAGGAAACCCAGCGCGACGCGCGGGTGTCGCACCTGATGCAGGTCAGTCGTGCGCTGGCTTTGGAGGTCAAAGGGTATTTTGAGCATGCCGCAGTGCAAGCGCCCACGGCTGAAGCCGGGCAGGCCTTGCATGCACACGCACTGCAAGTTCATGGCGATTTGAGTCAGTACGTGGCGGACACGGGGGCCTCGGCCCCCAGCCGCTGGCCCTTGGAAGACATGCGCGCAGCTGACATGCTCGATGTTGCGGTGCATCACATTGGGCAGACTGCGCACATGAAGGTTGTTTTGGGCGAAGTCGATGGCAATGCCTGGCTGCGGTTGGACAGCTATTCGTTCATGCAGGTGCTGGGGTGCCTCAGCCAGCGTTTGGCCGATGAGTACAACATCGGTAGTGTGCAACTGCGCGTGCAAGCCAAAGACGGTGTGGCCTGGCTCGACCTCGTGTGGGGTGGTACGGTCATGAGCACCGAAACAGCCATGACCTGGGAGCTGGATGCTCTGCGGGTGGCTGGCGAGGAGTTGCCTTTCTCGGTGCGTGACATCGTCAACCGGCACAGTGGGCAGATGTGGTTCGAGCGAGACCGGGCCCGCCACGAGATGTTTTTCCGTTTTCAGCTGCCGTTGGCTGTGGGCCAAGAGCCCGCTGAAGCGGCACCACAGGTTTTGTCGGGTGGTCGCCCCGAGTATTACGACTTTGACTTGTTCCATGTGAGCGAACAGTCACGGCAGCTGGATGACCGGCTGTTGTCGGAGTTGGTGTACACCGTGTTTGATACGGAGACCACGGGCCTCAACCCGTCCCAGGGGGATGAAATTATTCAAATTGGCGCGGTCAGGGTGGTCAATCAGCGGTTGCTGGTGCAAGAGTCGATGGATCAGCTGATTGATCCCAAGCGCAACATTCCGGCGCACACCATCCCGATTCATGGCATCACGCCTGAGATGGTGCGTGGCAAACCCACCATTGAGCAGGCCCTGCCCACGTTCCATGCTTTTTCGCATGACACGGTGCTGGTGGCGCACAACGCGGCGTTTGACATGCGGTTTCTGGAACTCAAGCAACGCACCACGGGCCTGGTGTTTGATCAGCCCGTGCTGGATACCTTGCTGCTTTCAGCGGTGGTGTATCCGCAGCAAGAGTCTCACCGCCTGGAGGCGCTGGCGGAGCGGTTCCATTTGGTGAACCAGGGCAGGCACACTGCGTTGGGCGATGCGGTGGTGACAGCGGAGGTGTTTTTGCGCCTCATCCCGCTGTTGGCTCAGCAAGGCATTCACACCCTGCGCCAGGCGCGAGAGGCCTCCGAGCGCACGCACTTTGCGCGAATCAAGTATTGAGGCAGGCGAGGTTGCCCAATTGGCGGCTATCCAGCAGCAAGTCTCATTTTGACCGGGCGTGTGTGGAGGCATGCCGTTTCTTGCCTGGCTTGGGTGGTGGCGTGTGGCGAGCTGTTTCTCGGCTGACGTGTGTGGTTGCGTACCGTTTCTCGGCTGGCATGTGTGGTGGCGAGCCATGCCGTGCTGACGTGGCGTGCTGGGGAGGGTGGGGGCCTCATACTCCCTGCGCTCGCCAAATCGGCCCCCACCCTCCCCAGCCCACCCCGCCATCCCGGCACGGCTCGCTGCGCTGCGTGTGGGTACGCAGATAGAAATTCGGGTTGCCGCTCG
>CALMMY010000193.1 GCA_937868695.1 uncultured Comamonadaceae bacterium | reverse complement strand
CCCGCACTTTGACGTTGTAGTCCACCACGCGTTTGACGGCGACCAATGCTTTCATTTCATGTGCTCCTGATGGGGGGTGGAGGCCATCCAGCGGCCTCCGTGCGTGTGCTTCACTGCTGTTGTTGTGCGGCTGCTGCGGCAGCGGCTGCCTTGGCCCGGCGGGCGGACGATGTGGTCATGACGGTGGCTTCACCGTCCACCACCACCACATCGCGCACGCGGCACACGGTTTCCAGCACGGCGCGGGCTTTTTCGGTGTTGACCGACTTGACCGTGACCGTGGCCTTGACGGTGTCGCCGGGGCGCACCGGGGCCAGAAAACGCATCTGCTGGCCCAGGTACACCGTGCCGGGGCCGGGCAGGCGGTTGGCCACGGCGGCAGAGATCACGCTGGCCGTCAGAAAGCCGTGCGCAATGCGCCCGCCGAATGGCGTGGTGACGGCAAATTCCTCGTTGGTGTGGACGGCGTTGTTGTCGCCAGAGACACCGGCAAACAGCACGATGTCGGCTTCGGTGATGGTTTTGGCAAAGCTGGCCGACATGCCGACTTGCAGGTCTTCGATGTCGTGACCGAATTGTTCGTTCATGGGAGTGGCTCCGGTGCGGAATGCAAAGGGGAGGGGGAGGGTGGGCGTGCAGGCAGGCGGCGGGCCAGTGCGACCCGCCCCTGCACATCAGGGCTTCAGTGGCCGCCCGAACCAGGGCGGTTGAGGCCGTTCTTGTTGAGCATGTACACCAGCTCGCCCACCATGCCCCGGCGGAAAGCCAGCACGCAGACCACGAACATGCCGCCCATGATCACCGTGACCCACGAGCCCACCTTGTCGGCCAGCAGGTTTTCCAGACCGATGATGGTGGCGGCACCGGCCACGGGGCCGAGCACGGTGCCCAGGCCGCCCATCAGCGTCATCAGCACCACCTGGCCCGAGGTGTGCCAGTGCACATCGCCCAGTGAAGCCAGCTGAAACACCAGTGCCTTGGTCGAGCCCGCCATGCCGGCCAGCGCAGCCGAAATCACGAAAGCCAGCAGCTTGAACTTGTCCACGTCGTAGCCCAGCGAGGTGGCGCGGGCTTCGTTGTCGCGGATGGCTTTCAGAATCTGGCCGAAGGGCGAGTGGATGGTGCGGTACACCAGCGCAAACCCGGCCATGAACACGGCAAACACAAAGAAGTACATGGCGATGTTGTCCGACAGGTCAACCACACCCAGCAGCATGCCGCGCGGAATGCCCTGCATGCCGTCTTCGCCGCCGGTGAACTTCATCTGCATGGCCAGGAAGAACACCAGCTGGGCCAGGCCCAGGGTGATCATGGCGAAGTAGATGCCCGCACGGCGGATGGCAATCCAGCCAAACAGCCCGCCCAGAAGACCGCTGAACACGCCACCGGCAACCACGCCCAATTCAGGCGTGAGCCCCAGGTCGCGGCACAGGTAGCCGGTGATGTAGGCCGAGCCGCCGAAGAAGGCCGCATGCCCGAACGACAGCAGGCCTGAAAAGCCCAGCAGCAAATTGAAAGCACAGGCAAACAGCGCAAAACACAGCAGCTTCATCAGGAAGGTGGGGTACACCAGAAACGGTGCCACCGAACCCACCACGATCATGGCCACGAACATCAGCACCACGCGGTTGTTGTTCATATCGAATCCTTCAGGCTTGCTTGCCGAACAGGCCAGCGGGTTTGACAAGCAGCACCAGCACCATGATCAGAAAGATGACCACAGCCGATGCTTCGGGGTAAAAGACCTTGGTCAGGCCTTCGACGATGCCCAGCCCCAGCCCGGTGACGATGGCCCCCAGAATGGAGCCCATGCCGCCGATCACCACCACAGCAAACACCACGATGATGAGGTTGGAGCCCATCACAGGGTTGACCTGCTGGATGGGGGCGGCCAGCACACCGGCAAACGCGGCCAGCGCAGCCCCGGTGGCGTAGGTGGCGGTGACCAGCACCGGCACGTTGATGCCCAGTGCCTGAACCAGGTCGGGCCGCTGGGTGGCGGCACGCAAGGTTGCCCCCAGGCTGGTGCGTTCGATCACGTACCAGGCGGCGGCGCACACGCTCAATGCGGCCACCACCACCCAGGCACGGTAGATGGGCAGGTACATGAAGCCCAGGTTCACGCCGCCCTGGAGAATTTCGGGCGCTTCATACGACTCGCCCGATACGCCAAAGAAGTTTTTGAACACGCCCTCGGCCACCAGTGCCAGCCCGAAGGTCAGCAGCAGGCCGTACAGGTGATCCAGCTTGTAGAGGTGGCGCAGCATGGTGCGCTCAATCACCACCGCCAGCAGGCCCACCGCCAGCGGGGCCAGCACCAGTGCCGCCCAGTAGTTGATGCCCAGCCAGTTCAGCCCCATCCAGGCGGCAAACGCGCCCAGCATGTACTGCGCACCGTGGGCAAAATTGATGATGTTGAGCAAGCCAAAAATGATGGCCAGCCCCAGGCTGAGCACCGCGTAAAACGACCCGTTGATCAGCCCCAGCAGAAGTTGGCCGAAAAAGGCCTGCGAGGGAACGCCAAAAATTTCCATGACCCGATTCCTTTGTTCCTGAATACACACGCAGCCCCGTCCCACCCCGCAGGGATGGGCACAGGGGCTGCGGACTGGTGGCTTATTTCTTGACCAGCGGGCAGCGTGATTCGGCCAGCGGCTGGAAGGCTTCGGCGGCCGGGATGGTGGCCTTCACGTTGTAGTAGTCCCAGGGGGTTTTGGAATCGGCGGGTTTCTTGACTTGCAGCAGGTACATGTCGTGGATCATGCGGCCATCGTCACGGATCTTGCCGTTCTTGGCGAAGAAGTCGTTGACGGGCGTTTTCTTCATCTGGGCCATGACCTTGGGTGTGTCATCGCTGTTGATGGCCTTGACGGCCTTCAGGTAGTGCATGACAGACGAGTACTGGCCGGCCTGCACCATTGTGGGCATGCGCTTGTGGGTGGTGAAGAAACGCTTGGACCAGGCGCGGGTTTCGTCGTTCAGATCCCAGTAGAAGCCTTCGGTCAGGTACATGCCCTGGGTGGTCTTGAGGCCCAGCGAATGCACATCGGTGATGAACATCAGCAAACCGGCCAGCGCCTGTTTGGGGGTCACGCCGAATTCAGCCGCCTGCTTGATGGAGTTGATGGTGTCGCCACCGGCGTTGGCCAGGCCGATCACCTGCGCACCCGAAGACTGTGCTTTCAGCAGGAAGGACGAGAAATCGGTGCCGGGGAAGGGGTGGCGCACGGTGCCCACCACTTCACCGCCGTTGGCCTTGACCACGGCGCTGGCATCTTTTTCCAGGGCGTGGCCGAAGGCGTAGTCGGCGGTCAGGAAAAACCATTTCTTGCCACCGCCCTGGGTCACGGCCTTGGCCGTGCCGTTGGCCACGGAATAGGTGTCGTACGTCCAGTGCACGGTCACGTCGTTGCAGTTTTCGTTGGTCACGGCGGTGGAGGCCGCACCCGAGATCAGCGCAATGCGGTTTTTCTCCTTGGCGATTTTTTGCACGGCCAGGGCGACCGATGTGGTCACCAGCTCGGAAGCCACGTCCACCTTGTCTTTTTCAAACCATTCGCGGGCCTTGTTGGCAGCGATGTCACCCTTGTTCTGGTGGTCGGCAGACACCATTTCGATTTTGAACGTGGGCTTTTCGGCGGCGATGAAGTCGTCAATCGCCATCTTGGTGGCCACGACGGTGCCGGGGCCGGCCACGTCGGAGTACAGGCCGGACAGGTCGGTCAGCACGCCGATCTTGACCACGCCGTCCGATACCTGGGCCTGGGCTGCACCGGCCAGTGCAAAAAGGGCAAGGCCGGTGGCCTGGGCAATGTGTGTGAGTTTCATGGTTTGTCTCCGTTGTGGGTGGTGTGAAAAATGAAGCTGAAAACTGGATGGATGAGGGGGCCGGGCAAGGGGTGGCTCACACGCCCAGCAGGTCGTGCAGGTCGCCGGTGCGGGCTTCGAGTTCGTCTTTTTGCACCGTCATCACCACATGGCCGTGCTCCAGCACGTAGTGGCGGTCGGCCAAGGGGGCCGCGAAGCGGAAGTTCTGCTCCACCAAAATGATGGTGTAGCCCCGGCTTTTCAGCAGGCGGATGACTTCGCCCAGCTTCTTGACGATGACGGGGGCCAGCCCCTCGGTGATTTCGTCCAGCAGCAGCACCTTGGCCCCGGTGCGCAAAATGCGCGCCATCGCCAGCATCTGCTGCTCGCCGCCCGACAGGCGGGTGCCGGGGCTGTTGCGGCGCTCCAGCAGGTTGGGGAAGACCTTGTAAATCTCGTCCAGCGTCATGCCGCCGCTGGCCACCACGGGTGCCAGCATCAGGTTTTCTTCCGTTGAAAGGCCCGCAAAAATGCCGCGCTCTTCGGGGCAGAAACCGATGCCCAGCCGTGCAATCGTGTGCGGCTGCATGCGGGTGGTTTCGTTGCCGTTGAACATGATGGAGCCGGTGCGCTTGCCCACCAGGCCCAGGATGGCCTTGAGCGTGGTCGAGCGGCCCGAGCCGTTGCGGCCCAGCAGGGTGATCAGCTCACCCCGGTTCACATGCAAATCGATGCCGTGCAGGATGTGCGATTCGCCGTAGAACGCGTGCAGGTCGGTCACGCGCAGCATTTCGCCGGTTGGTTTGAATGCGCTGCTCATGCTTCCACTCCCACGTAAGCTTCCAGCACACGGGGGTCTTGGGACACCGTGGCGTAATTTCCTTCGGCCAGCACCGAGCCGCGTTGCAGCACGGTGATGGTGTGGCACAGGCTTTCCACCACCGACAGGTTGTGTTCCACCATCAGGATGGTGCGGTTGGCCGATACCTTTTTGATGAGTTCCACCACACGGCCCACGTCTTCGTGGCCCATGCCCTGGGTGGGCTCGTCCAGCAGCATCAGGTCGGGGTTGAGGGCCAGCGTGGTGGCAATTTCCAGGGCGCGCTTGCGGCCATACGGCATTTCCACCGTGATGGTGTCGGCAAAGCTGGCCAGGTCCACCTCGGTCAGCAGCTCCATCGCCCGGTCGTTCAGCACATTCAGCTTGCGCTCGGACGACCAGAAGTTGAACGAATCGGAGCGGGTGCGTTGCAGCGCCACGCGCACGTTCTCCATCACCGTCAGGTGGCTGAAGGTGGCGGAAATCTGGAACGAGCGGATCATGCCCCGGCGGGCCACCTGCACCTGGTTGTCGCGGGTGATGTCGTTGCCGTTGAACAGAATCTGGCCAGCCGTGGGCTGGTGGTATTTGGTCAGCAGGTTGAAGACCGTGGTCTTGCCCGCGCCGTTGGGGCCGATGAGGGCATGGATGGTGCCCCGGCGAACCTTGAGGTTCACGTCGGACACGGCGTTGAAGCCGAGGAACTCTTTCGAGAGCCCCCGGGTTTCCAGAATGAAGTCTTGGGACATGGGTGTTTCCGGGGGAGGGGTCATTCGATGGCGGATGCCGACTTGACCTGGTTGCGCAACACAAACTTTTGAATCTTGCCGGTCGATGTTTTGGGCAGACCCACAAACACCACGCGCTTGGGCACCTTGAAACGGGCCAGGTGCTCGCGGCAGAAGGCGACGATGTCGGCCTCGGTGGTGACCGCACCGGGCTTGAGTTCGACGAAGGCGCAGGGCACTTCGCCCCACTTCTCGTCGGGCTGGGCCACCACGGCGGCCAGCATCACGGCGGGGTGGCGGCACAGGGTGTCTTCCACCTCGATGGAGCTGATGTTTTCGCCGCCGGAAATGATGATGTCTTTGCTGCGGTCTTTGATCTTGACGTAGCCGTCGGGGTACATCACGGCCAGGTCGCCGGTGTGGAACCAGCCGCCCGCAAAGGCTTCTTCGGTGGCGGCGGGATTCTTCAGGTAGCCCTTCATCACCACGTTGCCGCGAAAGAAAATTTCACCCATGGTTTCGCCATCGGCGGGCACGGGTTGCAGGGTCATGGGGTCGAGCACCGTCACGTCTTCTTGCAACGGATAGGGCACGCCCTGGCGGCCATTGAGCATGGCGCGTTCTTCAATCGACAGGCCCGCCCAGCTTTCCTGCTTGGCGCACACGGCGGCGGGGCCGTACACCTCGGTCAGGCCGTACACATGGGTCAGCGCAATGCCAGCGGCCTCGCAGCCTTCGATCACCGCTGCCGGTGGCGCGGCCCCGGCAATCAGGCCATGCACCGTGTGTTCGATGCCCTGGCGCAGGTCTGCCGAGGCATGGATGAGCATGCTGTACACGATGGGCGCACCGCACATGTGGGTGATGTGGTGCTGGCGGATCAGCGGGTAAATCAGCGCCGGGTCCACGCGGCGCAGGCACACGCTGGTGCCCGCAATCAGCGCCATGGTCCAGGGGAAGCACCAGCCGTTGCAGTGGAACATGGGCAACGTCCACAGGTAGGTGGCGTGGTGTGGCAACTGCCACGAAATGACGTTGCTGGCCGCGTTCAGGTACGCGCCCCGGTGGTGCGTGACCACGCCCTTGGGGTTGCCGGTGGTGCCGCTGGTGTAGTTCAG
>CALMMY010000192.1 GCA_937868695.1 uncultured Comamonadaceae bacterium | reverse complement strand
CTGGCCTCCATCGGGCTGACGCTGTGGGTGACCTGGCAGCTGGAAGGCGGGGCCGCAGCGGTGAACGAAGCGGGCCGCATGCGCATGCAGACCTGGCGGCTGACCAGTTCGGTGCAGGCGCAGGTGCCCCAGGCAGACATTGCCAGGCTGGTGGGGGAGTTCGATGACAGCCTGAAGGTGCTGCGCCAGGGCGATCCGGGCCGCCCGCTGTTCGTGCCCTGGGACGAGCAGGTGAGCGGCCAGTTTGCAGCGGTGGAATCGGTCTGGCAGGTGCAGCGCGGGCTGTGGCTGCAAAAAGACGGCCCCGCTCCGATGGAGGCGCTGAAGGCGGCGGACACCTTTGTGGAGGCAATCGACCAGTTCGTGCTGGCCATCGAGCGCCAGCTGTCGGGGCTGACCGCCATCCTCAACCTGTTCCAGTTCGTGATGATGGCGCTGGCCATCGGCGGGGCGGTCATCATGCTGTACACGGGTTACCTGTATGTGATCAACCCGCTGGCGAATTTGCGCGATGGGCTCAAGCAGCTGGAGTCGGGTGACTTTTCGGTGCGGGTGGATGTGGACACGCAAGATGAGTTCGGGCAGGTGGCAGCCGGGTTCAACCGCATGGCCAGCACGCTGCAATCGCTGTACGGCGGGCTGGAAATCCAGGTGGAAAACAAGACGCGCCGCATCGAAGCGCAGCGGGCCAGGCTGGAGGCGCTGTACGGGGTGAGCGCGTTTCTGGCCGAGGCCAACACGATTGAGGAGCTGTCGCGGGGGTTTTCGCAGCGGGTGCGCACGGTGATGAAGGCCGATGCCGTGGCGGTGCGCTGGTCGGACGAGGCCAACCAGCGTTACCTGATGCTGGCCTCCGACTGTTTTCCGCAAGACATGGTGGACGAAGAGCGCAGCCTGCTGGCCGGGGCCTGCGCCTGCGGCAACCTCAAGCCCGATGCCCGCACCCGTGTCATTCCCATCCACAGCCACGAAGCCGCGCCCATGCAGCGCTGTGCGCGGGTGGGTTACCAGAACCTGGTGAGCGTGCCGGTGCGTTTGCAGCAGCGGCTGATTGGAGAGGTGGACTTGTTTTTCCGCAACCCGGTCAGCCTGAGCCCGGAAGAGGTGGAGCTGCTCGATGCACTGGCCAGCCACCTGGCCAGTGCGCTGGAGGGCTTGCGGGCCGCCGCGCTGGAGCGCGAAGCGGCGGTGGGCGAAGAACGTGCGCTGCTGGCCCGCGAGCTGCACGACTCCATCGCCCAGTCGCTGGCCTTTCTGAAAATACAGGCCCAGCTGCTGCGCCAGGCCGTCAACCGCGAGCAGCCCGCCAAGGTGCAGGCCACGCTGGACGAGCTGGACACCGGGCTGCGCGAAAGCATCAACGATGTGCGCGAACTGCTGGTTCACTTCCGTACCCGCACCAACACCGAAGACATCGAGGCGGCCTTGCAGGAAACCTTGCAGAAGTTCCAGCACCAGACCGGCCTGCCCACCCGCCTGGAGGTGCAGGGCCAGGGTCTGCCGCTGCCCGCCGATGTGCAGGTGCAGGTGTTGCATGTGATGCAAGAGGCGCTGTCAAACGTGCGCAAGCACGCCAGCGGGGCCACGCATGTGAGCCTGGAAGTACACAAAGGCCAGGAGTGGCGGCTGACGGTGCGCGACAACGGCGGCGGATTCGACCCCGGCCTGTCGCGCGGCGAATCGCATGTGGGCATGAAAATCATGCGCGAGCGGGCCGAGCGCATCGGTGCGCGGGTGGATGTGGTGTCGGCTCCGGGCCAGGGCACGGCCATGACCCTGACCCTGCCGCCCTACCCGGTTGCGGCCAGCAGCGCCGCCACCGTGGGTCTCGATCTGCCCGACACTCCCCAGCGTTCAACAACGGAATAAACCGCCATGCCCACATCCGCACCGCCGTCCCCGGCGCAGCGCCCCATCAGTCTGCTCATCGTCGATGACCACACCCTGTTCCGGCGGGGGCTCAAGGCCCTGCTGGCCCAGGACGACCGCTTCGAGGTGACCTCCGAGGCCGCCGATGTGGGCGAGGCCCTGCGCTGCGTGGGCCAGCACGCGCCCGACCTGATCCTGCTGGACAACCACCTGCCCGGCGTGCGCGGCATCGAGGGCATTGCATCGCTGAAGGAAGCCGCGCCCGGCTGTCGCATCCTGATGCTGACCGTGAGCGAAGACGAAAACGACCTGGCCGCCGCCTTGCAGGCCGGGGCCGATGGCTATCTGCTCAAAACGGTGGAGTCCGACCAGCTGTGCGAGGCCATCATCAAGGTGCTGGAGGGGGAGTCGGTGGTCAGCCC